>JAPPLF010000097.1 GCA_028874215.1 Acidobacteriota bacterium | reverse complement strand
ACAGCAGGCGCTGGACCGGCTGGGAGTTCGCCTATAGGTGTACCCAGTAGCGTGAATCGAGATCTTGACCTATCTGATTTATAATCAGTGAATTACGTCGATTCCACTCTGGAAGTTCAGCTTAAGAGATCCCCCATGGCATACACGGACCGATGTCTCATCTCAGCTTTCATCCCGTTTGGAGTCGAAATGATCGTCGCAGGATCTCTCTGGGTGCGAGCAGATTTTTTCGAGGATGACAGGAAGACCTCAGAATCGCGATGCCTCAAGCGTCACATCGGCGCGAGCCCATGCCTTGCGGAACTCCACGTCCACTGCGGCGGCTTCCTCATCTTTTTCTTGAACTCGCAGGCACTCTGCCAGTCCAAACAGAGACCAGCCGTTGCGTGGATGCTTCTCAAGATCGTCCCGGTAAATCTGCTCGGCCTCCTGCGCACGGCCGGCTGCCAGCAGAACTGCTCCCAAGGCCTGTCGCACGGGATAGTACCAAGCCGGAGGCTCGTCATAGCGGAGTTGATCATGAAGTTGCACCGCCTCTTGAAGGTGGTGGACCGCATCCTCCGTCCCGCCCCGTCTGGCAGCCAGTTCTCCAGTGAGGACGGTGGATGCCAAACGGAGTAACACGGCAGGAGAATTACCGACCAGGGGCACGCGCGAGGCAACAGTTGCCGCTATATCGGCCAAACGTTCTTTCTCGAAGGATGCCTTGTTGGGTTGTCCTCTTGCTGCGAGCGCCAATCCTCGGGCGTAGTGCCACATGCCGGTCAGGTATCTGAGTTCATTGGGGGGACGGGGTTGCCGTAGGATATCGTCCCACTTCCCGAAGCGTGCCAACGAAAAAAGGAAGACTGGCATGAAGAATTCGACAAAGGGTCTGTTCCGAGCCGTCTCGTAAGAGTAAATCTCAGAAAGGTCTCCCGCCGCACGAAGAACTTCGGTGCTGCGGCCTTCCATCATCAGGGCCGCCCACTCGAAATAGATGTTATGAGGATAAAACATCTCCCGATAATTTCCTTGCGGGTTCCATTTTCGAATGTACTCCCGATCAACCGCGGCGCCGCGTCTGCTGCTCTCGACGGCCTCTGCGTATCGCCCCAGGCGAAAGTAAATATGAGAGGGCATATGAACAAGGTGGCCGGCTCCCGGCATCAACTCGTCAATGCGTTCCGCCGCCGGAAGTGCCTTTTCCGGATAGGGAGAGGCCTCCAGGGCATGGATGTAGTAGTGGTTGGCTCCCGGATGATTCGGATTGAGCTGCAATACGCCTTCCAGCGTCGCCACGGCTTCGAGCGTGCCCGGTTGAGGTCTGCCGTCGGGCGTCCACTGATCCCAGGGACGCAAATTGAGCAGTGCTCCGCCGAATAGAGTGCCCGCGTCCGGATCCCGAGGAAATCGGTTGGCCAGGTCTCGCATGGCAGCCGCGTAGGATCTCCCGCGCACCGCCGGGTCGCCTCCGCCTTGATGTGAGTATCGTCGACCAAGAGCGGCAATGTATGCACGCTCCCGTTCGCTGGCAGCGTTCGATAGCGACTCCGCGATTTGGATCGCCCGGTAGGCCGTATCTTCTCCCTGCCGCGTCATGGGCATATTGATATTTGGGCCCAGGGCCAAGGCGATCCCCCAATAGGCCATGGCACAGTTCGGGTCCAGCCGAGCCGCCTGCTGGAAAGACCGGAGCGCTTCGTCGTTATTGAAGGCGTAATAGAGTCGGAGGCCCTGGTCAAAGTAGCGTTGGGCCAGGGGTGAGGTAGTGGTGACAGGGTGATGATGGGTGCCCAAGTTGTCGAACAGAGGGACAGCCCCTTCCAGGTTCGGGGGGAATGGTGACACTGGAAGAATCGAGGCCAGGACAAATAAACGAAGGCCGATCATCATCGCTGCGGAAAATTATACTGACCAGATCTGCAAGAATGAACGGGCGGCGTTGCCTCACAATAAGTCGTCCTGTAACCACCTGATGTCCGAGATCTGGGAATCGGAAGCAAAAATGGAAAATCGAAGAGCCTTTCTGAAGGGAATCGGCGGGGTTGGCCTGTGTGCCTCAACAGTTTTTCCGGGTGCTGGGCGCAGCCGGTTTTTGCAGCCGAAACTCGTTCGCGAGAGAACGAAAGCGAGGCAGCAAAAACGCCCTATCATCTGGAATAACGATGGCAGCGACATCCAGTCCATCGCTTACGCTGGTGGGAAATGGCCCACTCCGCTGGAATCAGTCGAGCAGTTCTGGGGCGGTACTCTGCGATTTGTGGAAGCCACGCCCGTCGAGACCATCCTCTATTGCGCTCACACCAATGAGCCGGATTGGGAGTTCCCGAAAAAATACATTGACGTGTTGGGGCCGAATCCGGTCCAGCATGTCGTCGACTTCGCCCACAAACATCACAAGGAGTTCTTCTATTCCATACGCATGAACGATGTGCACTGCTCGCGTTACGCTCCGAAAGCCGGATACTGGTCCTCCTTCAAGTTGGCCCATCCTGAACTCCTGCTTGGCTATATCTCACGAACCCACTGGGAAGAAAAGATTGTCCCCTGGCTGGGTCGATTCATGCCCATCGAGGAACAGCGTTGGAAGGCGAAGCTGTATCACCCCGAGAAGGAGACGGAGCTTCTCAGGCAATCGGAAGCAGCGCACCCCCTGAAGGACGTGTTTCAACGGGAGGGCGTGGCTTCGCGCGATCTGTGGTTCTGGGGCGGCTATGACTGGGCTCGTGCCGAAGTCAGGGCCCGCTACCTGCGAGTGATTGAAGGTGCCTGCGAGCGCTACGACCTGGACGGTGTGGAATTGGACTGGGCCCGTCATTACGGTTTCTTCAAGTTGGGGCAGGAACGGCGCAATATTTCCGTGATGAACGACTTTGTCCACCAAGTGCGCCAGCGTCTGGATTACTACGGAGAACGGCGCGGCCGACCCATCCTGTTGGCCAGCGGTCGCACGCCTGATTCGCTGGAGCTTTCACTGTCTCTGGGCCTGGATCCCGAGACGTGGGCTAGGAAAGGGTGGATCGATCTTCTGCTGGCTGGCTCTGGTGGGATGCCGTTCACGATGCCGATCGAAGAATGGGTCGCCCTGGGCCACCGTTATGACGTTCCTGTCTATGGGTGTCTGGATCGAATCTACGTACCATTTCAGACTGGACGGCCCAAGTGGGATGTTCGGGACCCTGAGATGGAAGGAGGCTTGGCTTCCAACTACGAAGCCGTTGACGCCGCCAGCTACCGCTTCTGGGAAGCGGGGACCGACGGCATCTGTCTCTATGACTGGCACACTCACCACGGCCCCACCAATCCTGCAGATTACGGCAGGATGCCATCGATAGAAGACCCGAATGCTCTGGCCCGGCGGAACAAGCTTTACCGGATTGACCCCGGCTACGCCCGGCTCGGCTGTCTGGCCGATGGGTGTCTGGCCAGTCAACTGCCCCGGGCTTTTTCCACCCAGGCGGGTCCGTCAGAAGCTACCTTCCAGCTGACGATCGCCGATGATCCCACCAGCGCGTCGGAAGTTTTTGTGCAGGCTCAATACAGTACCGCCGATTCGACCCGTCCTCCGGCCATTGCGAGCTGGGACCTTGAGCGGGCCGAGGGAGCGGACCGCCGCCGATTCAAGTGGGAACTCAACGGCGTCTCCCTTTCCGAGCCCGTTGAAGCGAAAGTCAAACGCTACGGAGGGTATGGCGTCGGTTGGATAGACGACGCGGGCTGGGTTGAATTCAAAATCGATCCGCGGAACTTGAAAAAAGGCAAGAACACACTTCGGGTAACTGTCGAACCTCCCCCTCGGGGTGACCCCGCCGAGCCCGTACAGATCGTAGATGTTCGCATTCGAATCGGCTACGGTTAGTATCATTTCCGCTGAAACTAGGTCAGGCCGAGAAGGGTTCGCAGTTCGGAAGCAGGTGGTTTTGAGATATGCCGATTCATCTTTTTGACGGCTCGGGCCAGTGGTACCGGGGCAACGTCCATAGCCATACCACCAATTCGGACGGTCTCTTCGGCCTGAACGAACTGGCGAAGTGGTACGCCCGACACGAGTACGATTTCCTCTTCGTCACCGACCACAACCTGGTCACCGATGTCAGCGGGCACCCATCCCGCGAGATTCTCGTCCTGCCGGGTGCCGAGATCGGAGTCTCGTGGCAGGAGACTTTTCCAGCTGAGGTCCTGGCCCTGGGAATCCAGCGTATGACGAGCCAAATGGCAAGCCCGCAGCGAGTCATCGATGAAGTGCTGGAGCAGGGTGGAGTCCCCTTTCTCTCCCATCCCTCCCTGAGTGGCGTCTCTTCCGCCGCCATCTCCCGATTGAAGGGTCTGGTGGGAATCGAGATCTTCAACTCACCTAACCACTGGAACGGGCGCCGTGGCGATTCCACCGCCCAATGGGACGAATTGCTGGCCGGAGGGCACAGGCTCTGGGGCGTGGCCAGCGACGACCGGCATAGTGGGGTCCGTCCCGAGTTGACATTTGCACCCCTGGGTCGGCAGCCGTTTCGTGATCAGGCCGAAGCTTGGATTATGGTCTGGGCGCGGACTCGGACTTCCGCCGAAATCTTGGAGGCTATCCGGCAGGGCCGCTTCTACTCCACGACCGGGCCTCGAATCGAGGAGATCGCGGTAGAGGACGGCGAGATCCGGGTGAAGACCACGCCCGTTCGTTCGGTCTGGTTCGCCTCGTCACCCTGGCTCGGCGTCCGCCGGGTGGTGCCAGCGGGCGAGTGCCTGACGGAGGCCCGGGCACCGCTTTCCGCCCTGGCCACTCCCGGCAAGGTCGCGGAGATGACCGATCGGTTTCTGGATCGGGGCTACTGGCAGCGGCCTCGAGTCGTTGGGTGTTACGTCCGGATCGAGTTGTGGGACGGCGAAGACGGCCGTGCCTGGTCCAATCCGATCGACCTGAGCCGGGAGGGAGAACCGCCGCGGCAGTGTCCGGATGACGGTTCACGGTTAAGGGGGCGCCCCGCTGAGGTTGGATGTCCGCGGCTCGATCCACACATTTCGAATCTCTTCTGATGGGAGAAGGCACTGCGGATTCTCAGAGAGTTGAAACATCAAGAAAGATAAGGTTCCCATCCTTCTGATGACGGCCGTCCTCCTGGGCGGCACCGTACAAGCCCCTCCGGTGGTCTACCGGGAGGCTGGCGTAACCTGGGGTTTAAGCTTCAGACAGCAGGCATCTCCAACCGAGCACAAGTACCTGATCGAAACCATGGGTGGGGGTGTCGGCGTGCTCGACTTCGATTCGGATGGATTCCTGGACCTATTCCTGGTCAATGGATTTCCCCTCCAGCGAGCCACTTCGGCGGAAGCCATTTCGATGCCCAAGAGCGGCGCTTATGCGGACCGTCTCTATCGCAACCTCAACGGGGAAGGCTTCCAGGATGTCACGGTTTCCGCCGGCATGGCGGGAAGCGGATATGGGATGGGGGTGGCAACGGGTGATTACGACAACGACGGGGACGTGGATCTCTATGTGACTCGCTTTGGGCGCAATTCCTTGTACCGGAACGAGGGGACCGGTCGCTTTACCGATGTTACGGGCGCAGCTCGGGTCGCCGGGCATCATTGGTCCAGCAGTGCCGCCTTCCTGGACTACGACCGGGACGGTGATCTGGACCTCTATGTGGTCCGATATCTGGATTGGGATTTCGACAATAATCCGTATTGTGGCAAGCCCGGACCCGGCTATCGCAGCTACTGTATTCCGGACCGCTATGGTGGGATCTCCGACCTTCTGTATCGAAACAATGGTGACGGCACCTTCACGGATGTCTCCGCTCCCTCGGGCATAGGGGAGTCGCAAGGCAAAGGTTTAGGGGTCGCTTTCGCCGACTACGATCTCGACGGATGGATCGACATATACGTGGCGAATGATCGTAGCCCGTGCCTTCTGTTCAAAAACAACCGGGACGGAAGTTTCTCTGAAGTCGCTCTGGCCGCCGGGGTGGCCTACAACAGCGATGGCGACACCTTTGGAGGAATGGGAGTCGATTTTCAGGATTATAACAATGACGCCTATCCCGATCTGATCATCACGACCCTGACCGGTGACATGTACGTCATCTTCGAGAACAACGGGGACGGAAGCTTTACCGATGTGCGCTTTGCCACCGGCATTGGCCAGATGACGCTGGCGCACACGGGCTGGGGAACGCGTTTTTTCGACTACGACAACGACGGCTGGAAAGACATCTTCACGGCCAACAGCCATGTGATGGACAATGTCTCTCTGTACCTGCGCCACGTGAAGTACGCCCAGGCTCCCCTTCTGTTACGGAATCTGGCCAACGGCGCATTCGAGAACGTCTCGACCAGCAGCGGAACGATTTTTCAGACCCCGCTGGTGAGCCGTGGTGCTGCATTCGGGGACTTCGACAACGACGGCGACCAGGATATCGTGGTCTCGAATCTGAACGGGCGTCCCAGCCTGCTGTTGAATCAGGGCGGCAACCGACGGAATTGGATTCTGCTGCGGCTCTTGGGCCGGAAGAGCAATCGTTTCGGCCTGGGAGCGCGAGTCAAGCTGCGCGCCGGCAGCCTGACCCAGTATTGGACGGTGAGCAGCGCTTCCAGCTACCAATCCGCAAACGATCATCGGGTTCATTTCGGCTTGGGAGATGCTGGACGGATTGAAAGTGTGGAGATCCAGTGGCCTTCGGGGATTCAGCAAACTCTGCGCAACGTCCTGCCAAACCAGATCCTGGACGTTACCGAACCGGAGAAGTGACCGTCCTGCAACCCTCTTGTGCCGGACCCTTCGGCTGCAAGCCGGGCCGTCCTCACACCGTTCTGACAAAGTTGCGGACTCATTCAATGCCAGTGTTATAATTCGCACCAGAGTGTGCTGGCCGGCGCCTCAGCCGGAGTCAATATCCAACCCGTCCCGACGGAGTTCTAATGGAAACAACAGCCGTGGCCGCAGCCCAGACTCAGTGGATCGGCGGGCGTTCGGTCCCCTCCCATGGGACCGAATCTCTGTCCATCCACGACCCCTCCAATTTGGATCATATCGTAGACGTGCCGCGCGGTGATCCAGCGGATGCGGCTGCTGCGGTAGAGGCAGCCGTGGAGGCAGGCCGGGAATGGGGGGCTCTTTCCCCGCCTGCGCGCGCGGTCCAGCTTCGGGCGGCCGCGCGCAAGATGCAGGCCTGCCGGGATGAAGTGGCGCCTCTGCTGACTCGAGAAAACGGTAAGCCCCTGGCCGAGGCCTACTCCGAGCTTGACGCTTGCGTGGGCCTGACCAACCAAGTGGCGGAGATTGGAATCTACCTGGACTCGCGCCACCTGGGTTCGCAGGCCGGTGATCTGGTCTTTCAGCGCTGGGAGCCACGGGGCGTGGCCGCCTGTATCAGCGTCTGGAACTTTCCCGTGATCGCCTCCGTGGAACTGGCGGTGTGCAACCTGATGGTCGGCAACACGGTGGTGCTGAAAAGTTCAGAGAAGACCCCTCTGGCCACCCGGCTTTTTTTCGAGCGGGTCTTCGATCACCTGCCTCCCGGGGCAGTCAATCACCTGAATGGCGATGGTCCAACCATGGGAGAGCCGATCGTCCGCCACCCGGACGTGGACATCGTCTGCTTTATCGGAAGCCTCCAGGTAGGCCGCCACATCGGCCGGATCGCCGGAGAGCGGGTGCTGAAAGTCATTCTGGAACTCGGGGGCAACGATGCCTTTATTGTCGATGATACGGTGGATCCGCGTGCAGTGGCGCGGCTGGCCGCACGTTGCGCCTTTGCCAACGCCGGACAGATCTGCACTTCGACGGAAAGGATCTACGTGCAGTCTCGCGTGCGGGACGCCTTCGTCGAAAACCTGGTCAACGCGGCCAGGTCTCTCAAAGTAGGACCAGGATTGGATCCCTCGACCGAGATGGGCCCGATGATCGACGAGACTCAGCTCTCAAGGGTCCGCCAGCACGTCGACAGCGCGGTCCAGGTGGGGGCCGAGGTGCTGGCGGGGGGCGGCAGGCTCGATCGGCCCGGTTTCTTTTATCCCCCCACGGTGCTGGCCAACGTGACGGAAGATATGGCCCTGATGTATGAGGAAACGTTTGGTCCGGTGGCCCCGGTGGTGAAGGTGGATTCTTTCGAGGAAGCCATCGAGCGGGCCAATGCAACCGAGTACGGGCTCTCGGCCATCGTCTGCACGGAAAGCGCGGCGCGAGCGATGGCTGCCATCGAGAAACTGAAGGCCGGCATGATCAAGATCAACACCGAGCGCGGCCAGGCCCCGGGCGCCCCCGCCGAACCCTTCAAAGGGAGCGGATTGGGCATCGGCCACGGGATCGAGTTTTTGCGCGAGCTGACCGTTCGGAAGTCTGTGCACTGGCGCGCCAAAATCGATTCCTGAAGGCGTGGCAGAGCGGAACCGTCGGGTTTGGGGCGAGATTGCGTACACAGTATCTGTAGCAGGCGTCTCTACTCTGCCGTCTCCACGATCACGTCTATTGCCTTGATCCGGGGAGTGCGCGGCGGCCAGCGAAGGCGTCACTTTCCTCCAAACAGGTGAAGGAAACATGCGGAATCGGCGAACGTTTCTGAAACAAATGACTGCCGCAACCTGGGTCTCGTCGGTTTCTGCCCACGGCGGCGCCCCTGCCGTTCTGGGATCCAATCCGGCTGTCGAAAGAGCGAAGGCAAGACGGCGAAAGCGTCCCGTTCTCTGGAACAACGACGGCAGTGACATGCTGCAGCCCGCCTACGCTGGCGGCAAGTGGCCGATTCCCCTGGAATCACCCGGCCAATTCCTGGCGAACACGCTTAGCTATGTGAAGGGAACCGACGTAGCCAGCATCTTCTACTGCGCCCATGTCAACGAGCCCGACTGGGAGTTCCCATCAGGACACATCGAAGTCCTGGGTCCGAATCCGGTCAGGCACGTCGTCGACTTCGCGCACCAGAATGGAATGGAGTTTTTTTACTCCATTCGAATGAATGACATCCACGCCTCCCTGTTCCCTCCAAAAGCCTCCTACTGGCCCCCATTCAGGCTCAAACATCCTGAACTGCTGTTGGGTTACATTTCGAGGCAACATTGGGAGAAGAAAACCCTGCCCTGGATTCAACGCTACAGTGAAATCGAGAAGAAACAGCACCTCTATGACCCCCAAGAGATCGTCGAGTTGCGCCGTCAGGCGGAGGAAGATCATCCGCTGGCAGACGTCATCGAACGAAACGGAATGGCTTCTCGCGACGCCCGTTTTTGGGCGGGCTACAACTATGCGCTCCCCGAGGTCCGGGCTCGATACCTGGAGGTGGTGGAAGGAGCCTGCCGCCGCTCCGACCTGGATGGGGTGGAACTCGACTGGTGCCGGCACAGCATGTTCTTCAAGCTCGGGGAGCAGCGCCGAAACACGCCCGTCATGAACGACTTCGTTCATCAGGTCCGTCAAACACTGGACCACTACGGGGAAAGGCGGGGACGTCCGATACTCCTCGCTGTCCGCCCACCGGACAGCATCGAGCTGAGCCTGTCAGCCGGACTGGACCCGGAGGCATGGGCCCGCAACCTCTGGGTGGATCTCATCATTGGTGGTTCCGGACTGATGCCCTTTTCCATCCCTATCCAAGAGTGGGTCCGACTCGGGCATCGATACGATATCCCGGTCTACGGCTGTCTCGACCGTCTGGTGCACCCTTTTCGCACCGGTCGGCCCAAGTTTGATCATCGAGATCCCGAGATGGAAGAAGATGTCGCCTCTGACTACACCGCGGTCCATGCAGCCTCCCATCGGTTTTGGGAAGAGGGAGTAGACGGAATCTACCTCTTTGATTGGCACACCCATCACGGCCCCACCGATCCGAAAGACTACGGTACGGTGCCTCGGGTAGGGGATCCAAAGGCCCTGGCAGGCAAGAACAAGCTCTATGCCATCGACCCGGACCGGCCTTCCAGGACGCGGAACATACCCGGCCAGTTGCCCCGCGTGTTTACCACCCGGTCGGGGTCCAGTAGCGTGCGGTTCGCCGTGACCATCGCTGATGAGCCCGATGCCGTGTCGGCAGCGACGGTGCTGACCCAATGGAAAGACGCAACCGACGGGGAACGGGCCACCTGGAAACTCAACGGCCAGCCGGTCTCCAATCCGCAACCGGCTTCACCGAAAGGGTACATTTCCCCGGAAACCAGCCGGCAGTACACGGAAGCTGGCTACGGCCTGGGTTTTCAAGAAGAAGCTGGCTGGCTGAGCTACAAGGTGGATCCGGGTACGCTGAGAAATGGGAACAATACCTTGGAGCTGACGGTCCATCCTCGACAGGGACGGAAGCCCTCCGTGCCCGTTGAGTTGCTGCAGGTCCGTGTCTCGCTTGTCTCAGGCGCCTGACAGCTAGGCCATAGGCTCACCTCGGGCTGCCGCTGCGAGAAACGCGCGGATCTGTCCGGTTGAGACCGAAGTGTCGATGTTTTGGCACTCGATCCTCGAGGGCGGCGTGTCCGGGTGGGTGAAGTACCAGGGCGGGCCCTTGCGCCAAAGCCGGACGGAGCGGTAATAGGGCGCTACGATTCTCTCGACTTCTTCGTTCCAATCGCCGCTGGGGTAGGCGAAGTGGACCGGTTCAATGCCCAGTCGTCGTCGCAGGATCTGATTCGATTCCTCGATCTCGCGCCTCACTTCCTCCTTGCCTTGCTCCGCCAACACCCGGGTCAGCCGCGGATGGGTAAGCGTATGAGCCCCCACTTCCCAGCCGCAGTCCAGCAGATCATGCACCTGCTCCCAGCTCATCAGCGTATGGTCCTCCGAGCTCACGTGGCCCTCGGTCCGGGTGCGAAGATTCCATCTCTGCGGGACGCCGGATCGTGCTGAGATCTGCTCCGTGGCGCCGCCAATGATATAGACGAGCGCCTTCGCTCCGAACTCGTCAAGTACGGCTCTGGCGGTCTCCCAAGTATCCAGCCACCCGTTATCAAAGTGGATTGCTACCGTCTGTTGCGGAATCTGGGTTTTGTCGATCAGCCAGTCGATAATCTCTGATGTAGAGCGAATCTGCCACCCCGTCCCGGTCAGCAATTCGAGATGGCTCCGGAACCCGCTGGCGGCCATGTGGCCGAGCAGACCCTTCCTGGAGGCGCGCTGCAATGCCGGGTGCCCGTCGGGATGAACGTGGTGATAGGTCAAGATGGGAACGGATCGGGGGTTCATTTCTGAGTTCTCAGAAGGTGGCTACCCGGCCCAAGGAGAGCCACGTGGCAAAGGCCTTGAGACGGTTGACCTTTCGCCAGAAATCGCACCTGTAGTGCGAACTCTACTTCACCTTCAAGCCGGAAGCCAGCGAGATCATGCTCAGCGAGCTGGATCTCCGAGCGTAAGGTTCCAATCGGCATGGTTGAGGCAGGACCGAACGTCCTTGTGCCTGATCCACTACCTGGGTGCCGACACCGAAGGCCTTGACTTCTCAGCAGTTCCGTCCGGCTGCCGGGTCTGCAACGTTTAGGGCCACGAATCTGCCATCGCCGAGAACCTTTGCCGGCTGGTCGAGGACAGGACGCTGGAGAATGTCGCTTGGCCATAGCCCTGTTCCCGGTTGGATTTCTACCGTAAGATTTATCCTTGGACCTCTCGACCGGGAGGAAATCATGATCGACCAGTGCAGTCACAGTCCAATGCACGCGAAGAGGATCGTGCTGTTCCTTGCGCCCTGGCTGTGGGTTTCCGGCATTGCACCGCAGCCCCACCTTCTTGCCACCGGCGAAATGACGAAAGTGAGGTTGCAGCGCCTGACCGTTCGTCTGGGACAGCCGATCGAGGTGACCCAAACCACCGGTCGTGCCTGGTTTCCAACTCTGGCCAAATTTCCTTCCGGCGAATTGATGGTGACCTACTCGCTGGTGGCCGACACCAACGAAAACCCGACTTACCTCAGAGGCTTCCAGATCTCCAGGGACGGGGGTAGGAGCTGGGGACATCGCAACGACCTGATCCCCGACCATCAACCTTGGATCTACGTCCCACGGGACGACGGTTCCCTATTGGCCATACCTTCCCACTTCTACCAGGCGGATCCGGAGGATCCGCACAACCTGCATTCGACCTACTCTCGCTTTGAGCAGGGAGGGGATCGGTTGGTCATGGAACCGGCTGGAACTCAAGTGGTGGACTGGCCCTGGCCGGTGGGTACGTTTCCGAGCCAGATGCCTCGAACCAATTGGATTGCCCGACTGAAGTTTTGCGGCGATGCTCTTCAGATGGGCGATCGTCTCCTGGCCACCGGGTACATGAGGACAGGCGGAAACCTGGAGCCTCGAAAGGAAGAGAAGGTGATCAGCCTGCTCTTTGTTTCTGAAGATAAGGGACGGACATGGCGCTACTTCTCAACCGTGGCTGATCCTTTTGTGATGATTGCTGCCGCCAGGCGGCGGGATCCTGAAGACCCGCGTTTCCAGGGTCGACCCTGGCCTCAGGAACTCCTGGAGGCCAGTGAGACATCGATGATCCAGTTGGCCGATGGAGACCTCATGGCGGTGTTTCGAGTCGGCAGTTTCTTGGACCTGGGCCGGGCCTACAGCAGCGATGGAGGCCGTTCCTGGACCCAGGCGGAGCCCATCCCCCCCTTCAGCGTGGAGCCGAGTATGGTTCGCACCCAGAATGACACCATCGTGCTCTCCAGTGGCCGCCCCGGTCTACGTGTCTGGTTCTCAACCGACGCCCGTGCTCAGACTTGGCAGGACATCGACATCCTCAAACATCACAACCGCTGGGCTCCAGACGCCGGCTACAGCATTTCTCCGCGGGGCCAAAGGGGCGGAAGGAGTCGGACCACGTCTTACACGGAGATCGTGGAGATTTCGGCCAACCGGCTGCTGCTCGTATACGACCGGGGGGCGAAACCATCGGCGTCGCACCCGCACGAACTCACGCGCATCTTCGTGCTGCCCATCGAGGTGCGCAGCGAAGGAGATTGATGATCCCTATAAAAAACCCTCTCGACCGGGAGGAAATCATGATCGACCAGTGCGATCACAGGCCAGGGCACGGGAAGAGGATCGTGTTTCTCCTCGGGGCTTGGCTGTGGGCTTCCGGTTTTGCACCGCAACTCCACCTTCTTGCCACCGGTGAAATGACGACGGTGAGGTTGCAACGCCTGACCGTTCGTCTGGGACAGCCCATCCAGGTGACCCAAACCATCGGTCATGCCTGGTTTCCAACTCTGGCCAAATTTCCTTCCGGCGAATTGATGGTGACCTATGCCGTATCAGCCGATTCCAATGCGAATCCCTATTCGGTTCGCGGTTTTCAGACCTCCAGAAATGGCGGCCGCAGCTGGGGACACCGCTATGACCTCATCCCCGACCTTCAACCATCCATTTTCGTACCTCAGGCAGATGGATCTCTACTGGCCATCCTGGCCCATCTCTACCAACCCGATCGGGAGGAAAGACACAACCTTCACACCAGCTACACTCTTTTCGAGCGCGGCGGGAGCCGCGTTGTTGTGGAACCGGGCGGTGTGCGGGTAGCGGACTGGCCTTGGCCGGTGGGCACGTTTCCGAGCCAGATCCCTCGAACCAACTGGATTGCCCGACTGAAGTTCTGCGGCGATGCTCTTCAGATGGGCGATCGTCTCCTGGCCAACGGATACATGAGGACCGGGGGGAACCTGGAGCCTCGAAAAGAAGAGAAGGTGATCAGCCTGCTCTTTGTTTCTGAAAATAAGGGACGGACATGGCGCTACTTCTCAACCGTGGCTGATCCTTTTGTGATGACTGCTGACGCCAGGAGGCGGGATCCTGAAGACCCGCGTTTCCAGGGTCGACCCTGGCCTCGGGAACTTCTGGAGGCCAGTGAGACATCGATGATCCAGTTGGCCGATGGTGACCTCATGGCGGTGTTTCGAGTCGGCAGTTTCTTGGACCTGGGCCGGGCCTACAGCAGCGATGGAGGCCGGTCCTGGACCCGGGCGGAGCCCATCCCCCCCTTCAGCGTGGAGCCGAGTATGGTCCGAACCCAGAACGACACGATCGTGCTCTCCAGCGGCCGCCCCGGTATACGCGTATGGTTCTCCACCGACGCCCGTGCGCAGACCTGGCAGGACATCGACATCCTCGAACATCACAACCGCTGGGCGCCGGACGCCGGCTATCTCATTTCCCAGCAGGGCCAAAGAGGCGGAAGGGGTCAGACCACCTCCTACACGGAGATCGTGGAGATCTCGGCCAACCGGCTGCTGCTGGTGTACGACCGCGCTCCCTTCGGCTGGGGTGCGACGCCCGTCGATTCGGGTGAACGGAGCCGCATTTTCGTCTTGCCGATAGAGTTGCAACGCGATTAATCGGGGATCCCGCCGTGGTCCCTGATCATTCCTGCGGCACAGTCTCCTGGATTTCAGTCAGGGTCAGCTTCCACACATCGTTATAGAGGGCGAAGGAGTGATAGTAACCGCCCGCCAGCCACAGGGTGTCTTGGTAAACCCAGGACTGAGAGGAGTGCCGAGGGGTAAAGATCGTCTTCGAGATGAAGGGTTCCCAGTGGACACCGTCTTCCGTATACCAGACATCGTTGTAGTTTTTCGGATCGCCATCCAGACCGTAGTGCCCTCCCACGAGCCACAGTTTGTTGCGATAAACCTGACTGGCCGCCCACCGCCTCGCAGGCCAAGGCGCACTCCTGGTCGCACACGACCAGTTCATACCGTCGGAGGAATACCAGACGTCGTTGTAGACGGCGTCGTCACCCGTTCTCCAGGTGCCTCCTCCCATCACCCACAGCCGATCCTTGAAGACTTGAAAAGTGGGGCTTCCCCGTTCAGGCCAAGGAGCCTGGCTCATGGTCTGGGTCCAGTCGACTCCGTCGGTCGAGGACCAAAGCGTCTTCCCATGGGCGAGGAACCACATCTTGCCCCTGTGGACAACAGCACGGCCCGGTTTGTCGGGTCCCCAGGGAGCCTGGGAAGTCGCCTGGATCCAGTCGACGCCGTTGCTGGAGTGCCAAACGTCAGACTCAAGCGACGTCCCGCCGATGACCCAGATTCTGTCGTTGAAGACCACGCAGCCGAAGACATGGCGCCCCGGCCAACCAGGGTTTGCCGTTGCCAGCGTCCAGTTAATCCCGTCAGGGGAGTGCCAGACATCCTTTTTTCTCCCGGGCCAGCCCCCGAGAAGCCACATTTTCCCGGCGAAAACCACATCGCCACCGTAGTCTCGAGGGGGAAAGGGGGCACGGTTGATCACCTTGGCCCAGAATTCCGGCTCTCGATTCGACTTTCCCGGCGTACTGGTCAGGTTGGTATAGAAAATCCGCTCGTCGCGCCCGTCAGGATGTCTTCCATAGGATTCGTCACTGTCGATTTCGGAAGGGGCCTGAAGCGAGTCTATCAACGTGATTCCGTCGGGGGCGGTGAGAAGAACCGGCCCGGCACCCGATAGCCGAAAGTTCGCGTGCAGCTCTCCGTTGGCTCCGATCTTGTTCTTGGCGGAGGCCCAGATCACCAGAAACCCGTGAGGGGAAACATCGCCAGCCGGGAATCTCCATCTCCTGGGCTGCTGAGGATCATTGGAAAGGTAATAGCCGGTCAGTTCGATCGCGTTGTCTCCGCTGTTGTAGAGTTCGATCCAGCCTTGGAAATCGCCATCTTCATCCATCGCCCCGTTGGCAAATGCACTGGCGGTCATGATTTCATTCACGAAAAGGACGCCCTTGTCTCCCGGCTCTCCCCAGACCAGACATACGGCGTAAAGGATTGCCACACAAATTGAAAAGGGTTTGAGCATGACTCCCTCTACCGGGCCAAGCGGTCGATGCCGGCGCCGGTCACAAATACTCAACTACTGCGTTTCCTCAAATTGAGTGTTCCGCATCTGCGGCAGAAGCTTCAGGAATAGCCGATCCAGAGGCGGATTTCGAGTAGTTCGACGGGTCTGGCCGGGTCACCAGCGTCAGGAGGCTGGACCACGATCCGCAGCTTGTTTTCTCCTCTTTTCAAGGCCTGGGGGGAGACTTCAAACGCGCTCCAACCAGCTTCCTCCTGGAACCCGAACCCGTAGGATGCTCCATACCCTTTGACAGACAAGGGCCGGGGGTCCGATAAAGGTGTCCCATTCAGTTGCCAACTGGCTCGACTGGGGTCCCCGGGCCGCTTCCACCGGATCTGCAGCGCCGCGCGAGCAACGGAGTCAGGATCGTCCGCAATCCGCAAAGTGAAGCGATCACTGGAAGGACCCGCCTGAGTGGTGAAAGCTTTCGGCAACTGAGGGGGCATGCAACTGTCCCCGATGGCGCCACTGGAGTAATAATTATCGGTATCGATCCGATAGAGCTTGTTCCGGCGCACCAGAGGTCCTGGCTCGCCGACCCGTGGCACCGTACCGTAATCCCGGGGATCGGTGGGGCCGTGATGCGTGTGCCAATTGTACACGTAGATGCCGTCTACGCCTTCGTTCCAAAACCGATGACAAGCCGCATTAACGGAGTCGTAGTGCGATGCGTCGTCTCCTTCGATGTCAGGGTCCCGCATGTCGTATTTCGGGCGGCCGGTGCGAAAGGTGGCATACAAGCGGTCCAGGCATCCGTAGACCGGGACGTGATAACGGTGCCCGAGGTCCACCCACTCGGCCATGGGAACTGAAAACGGCATCAGACCCGTTCCGGCCATCAAAAGATCGACCCAACCTTCACGGACCCACGTCTCCGGATCCAGTCCGATCGACAAACTTGCGTCGATCGTGTCAGGAGTCCTTACCGCCAGCAAAATGGGACGGCCTCTTTTCTGGGCATAGTGGTCCAGACGCTGCCGCACTTGGCGAACGAAGTCGTTCATGATGGGGATGTTGCGGCGTTCCTCGCCCAGCTTGAAATACCCGGTGTGTCTCAGCCAGTCGAGCTCGATGCCCTCCAGATCGTAACGTCGGCAAGCGCCTTCGACGACTTCCAGGTAACGAGATCGCACGGGAGGTAGCGCCCAGTCATAACCTGCCCAGAACCACAGGTCACGCGAGGCCACTCCGTTGCGCTGGAACACCTCCGCGAGCGGATGTTCTTGCTCTGCCAGGCGGCGCAATTCCACTTCCTTTTGTGGATCGTAGAGCTTCCTTTCCCAACGTTCTTTTTCAATGGCCATGAATCGCTCGACCCAGGGCGTGACTTTCTGCTCCCAGTGTTCGCGGGAGATATAACCCATCAGAAGTTCCGGATGCTGGAGCCGAAAGGGCGGCCAGTAGGAGGGTTTGGCCGGATAGCGGCCCGCATGGACGTCATTCATACGGATGGCGTAGAAAAACTCCATTCCGTTGCGGTGGGCAAAATCCACCACGTGCTTGACCGGGTTCGCCCCCAAGACCTTAATGTACTTGGTGGGAATCTCCCAGTCCGGTTCATTCACGTGGGCACAATAAAATATGCTGTCGACCTGAGTGCCTTCGACGCACTTGAGCGTACCCTCGAGAAAAGCCTTCACGGATTTCATCGGAATCGGCCATTTTCCGCCGGCGTATGCCGGCTGCAACATGTCGCTGCCGTCGTTGTTCCAGACAATCCGTCGCCGTCGCCCCTTGACTGGTTTCAATTTGGTTGGGGTTCGTCCAGTTCCGTGCAGGCTTTGGCCAAGAGAGGCGGGGACCATGCCGGCGAGAGCGCCTGCCCTTCCCAGGAATATTCGTCGGTTGTGCATCGTTCTACTCCGGGTCAAAAAAGCACGGAATTCTCAATCTGTCATGACGTTGCCGACTACGCCGCATTGCTCTCGACTGCCCGGGACGAAAAGATAGCGGTTCTTGATTCCGTCGCTGACAACGATTCCCAAGCCCGCTTCTTGAGGAGGAGTGCGTAGCCATCCTCCATGGCATACGAACCGCTGCCATGGCATTAGAACCGCTACGCGTCCACTTCCGCCAGCCCGGCAAACGCCGTTGCTTTCCAGGCTAGGCAACGAGCGCCTCGCCGTTGAGGTAGCGACTTGCCACCGACTCATTTATAACTTATAAAGTACCAGCGAGGAAGGAGATAATCAATCGCGAATCCCGGAAGGCTGGGTGTTTCGACGTGATCCCCGGCCAGCCGAATATCACCAACATAATTGAGTGGTAAGGGGAAGTGGCATGGACCAATTGCATGACTACAGCTTCTGGTCGAAGCGGACGTTACTGCTGTGGGTACTAGTGTCTATTTCTAGCTGCGACCAAACCCAGCGAATTCATGCTTCAGGCACGTTCGCAGCGGAAGTACTGAGCGAGGTGAAGTTAGAAGGGCTGCAGGTGCGCTTGGGCCGACCCATCCAGATAACCGCCCAGAGGGCGTGGCGGAGCGGTTCGGATGGGCCCTGGGCTTTCATTCACCCTCTTCCCACCATTGCAAAATTCCCTACGGGTGAACTTATGGTGACCTATTCGCTGGTGGGGGATACGAACGAAGAGCCGGTTTACCTCAGGGCCTTCCAGATCTCCAAGGATGGGGGCAAGACCTGGGGACATCGCTACGACCTGATTCCCGATCATCAGCCTTGGATCTATTTTCCCCAAATTGAGGGCTCTCTGCTGGCTATACCTTCCCATTTCTATCAGTCGGACCCCGAGGACAGACACAACCTCCATGCTCCATACTGCCGCTTTGAACAAGGAGGAGATCGACTCATCTTTGAACCGGGTGGAACGAAAATCGTGGACCTGCCCTGGGCCGTGGATATGTTTCCCAGCCCCATTCCACGAACGAACTGGATTGCGCGGACCAAACTGGACGGCAACGCTTTTGAACGGGAAGGGAAGCTTTTCGTCACCGGATACCTCAGCACAAATTCGTATCCGGAGGAATTGATGAGCAGCCTGCTTTTTGTCTCCGAAGACCGGGGACGGACCTGGCGCTACTTTTCTACGATCTCCGATCCTGCCGTCATGCCCGAGTCGCCCAAGAGGGGGGCCAATGGTCCCAGCGAAACGGCCCTCATCCAGCTTGAGGATGGAGATCTGATGGCCGTTTTTCGCGTGGGCAGCGGCCTCCCCTGGTACCTGCACCGAACCTACAGCAGTGATGGGGGCCGCAGCTGGACGAAAGCGGAACCCATCCCTGCCTACAGCGTGGAACCCAGCATGCAGCGCGTCGCCAATGGAACGATCGTCATCTCCACCGGCCGGCCCGGTATCTGGCTTTGGCTTTCCACCGATCGCCGAGGTGAAAGCTGGCAGAGCATCGATATCGCAGAGCACCACAACGGATGGGCGCCTGACGCCACCTATCGCATCGGCTCTTACGCGTACGACGCATCCACTCCTGGTCGTGAGGGACGCACTCAGACCTCGGCCTATACCGAGATGGTGGAAGTCTCCCCGAATCGGCTGCTTCTCGTTTATGACCGCGGGGCAAAACCAAAACCGGCCCACGCGGGCGATCTCACCCGCATCTTTGTTCTGCCCATCGAGGTACAGCGGAAATGACTCACCCTTCCCGTCGCGAAAGGAGGCATGATCATGAGTCGAATCACCCGTCGAGGTTTTGTGGGGACTGCCGCTGGCGCGACGCTGGCCGGCCACAGGGCGTTCGCCTCTGGTCCGGCTTCCGCCCCTATTGAACAGGAACCCTCCGGGCGTCCACCAGGCACCAAGGTGAATGTGGCCGTCTGCACACCGCCGCTTGGTACGCCGCGGCGCAGCCTGGGATACTTCGCCAACGCCCCGCAGGTGATCCTGACCCCGAAACAGATCGTTCTGTCCTATGGCATGGCAGAGATCGACAAGCTCCAGAATCTGCAGACTCACCACCACTATCATTCCGTGTCCGTTCATCACTGGTCGATCTCGGACGACGGAGGCCATAACTGGGTGACGACCGACCGCCCTCCCTGGGTCGGCAAGATAATCGATGCGTCCTATGGCGAGCCTCTCCACGACGGCGGCATGGTTACCATCACCTTCATGAGATCCCACGTGCTCTCCTATGCCCTGATCCAAAAGGGGCAGGTGGGCTGGATGCCGTACTCGAACGGTTTGCCTTCGGTGCAAGCCGTACCCCTGACGGATGTGGGGCCCTATCCAAACTTTAAGTTCCACACCATGGACCGGACCAGCGACGGCGCTCTGCTGGCTGCCGGGTCCGCGTACAGCCAGTCCTACGGTGGAGCTGGAATGCGAGGGACCTCCGTTTTCCTGCGCAGTGAAGACGAGGGTCGATCCTGGCGCTATTTTTCACATATTCCCAACCCCCACCCTTTCTGGTGGGGAGAGCCCGGTATCCTGGCCGGCCCCAACGGGAAGGTGTTGGCCCTGTTGCGCGTCGACCGGCCTCGCGCGGTCACGAAGCCGGAATCGCGTCATGATCGGTATGCCCGGTGGGATTATCTCTACCAGGCGGAATCACATGACAACGGCTTGACCTGGAGCCGTCCTGTCAGGACGCTCGTGTGGGGTCATCCCGCCTACCTGAAGCGTTTGCAAAGCGGAGCGTTGCTGCTGGTTTATGGCCATCGTCGTCCCCCTTTTTCGGTCAGGGCGATCTTGAGTCGAGATGAAGGCAGAAGCTGGGATCTAAAGACGATGAAGGAACTGCGCGTGTGGGAACCGGGCAATTCCGACATTGGATATCCGCAGGCCACGCAATTGGAGGACGGCACGATCCTGTGTGCCTACTACGGCTACTCCACCGAAAAGGTGGAGGGCCGGGTGAACCCATCTGGGATCTACGTGAGTCTCTTTGACGAAATATGGTTGGAGAAAGGGAACTCGTGATTTCCGAGTGGGCACCTCCTGGGAGACGCAGCCAAGCTGATTTGGCCACCCGGACACAAGCCGCGAGGAGGAGGAGCGCGCTCAACCGGGGGTCTTGGGGGTCACTTCAAAATGGTCCGTGACTTGAACCTCGCCTTCGCCGATCAAATCCGTGACCGTCAAAGCGATCTTGTAGGGGCCTGCCTGCAGCTTGCTCAGAGAGAACGGCTGCAGCAGAACGACGCGCTGAGAAGAGACGAACTGAATGGATTTTCCCTGTTCTTCAATCACCTTCAATACTGGTCGGTCCTCCCGTCGGATTTCATATTCCAGCTTGAGAGAAGGGAGCATCGTCGCTTGATCGAACGCGAAGTTGTAAACCTGAACGTAGTGGTAGAGCTGATCCGAGGGACCAAAGACGTTGTCCAGGCTGGGTCGGATATGCAAGTCGCCCAGAACAAACATTTTTTCCTGATCGGGGACTTCTTCGAGTTGCCTGACGGACTTGGAGAGAAAAACGGAACTCGCTGTCAGGTCGGATTCTGGACGAGGTGGAATCAGACCCAGGCGCCGGACCCCGGTCTTTCCGCTGTTCAGGTCCCTGATCACTAGACCCAGCTTGTATCTGCCCGTCCTTTCCAAGACAAGAATTCTCTGAAAGGCATAGCGGTCGCGGTGCGCTTCCCACCTTGCAACAAGCTCCGTTTCGAACTCACCGGCGATCCGATTGGACAGACTGGTCACGATTCCGTAAATCGCTACCCGGGCTCGACGGTTCATTGTTTCCTGGTCAAACGTGAGTTCCCGGGTTTCAAGCTCGGCACTGAGCAGCACCAAAACCAACTCGTCGTTGAGGCCGAAGTAATCCACTCGGTGAGAAAACGGCAGGTTATCAAAGGTCACGTCGACATCCACGAGGCCCTTCAGGTCACGGTACTTGATGGGTGTCGCACGCTGGATCTGAACATAGGTCTCGTATCGAGCGAAGGGACGATCCCTGATTCTCTGCGACCCGAAGTCGGTGTAGGAGCGAAGATGACGATCGGCTTTGGAAGCCAGCCCCATCTCCTCCTGGAAGGTAAGCCCGGTCCCGGAAACATAGCGTAGGGCATCCTTTTCCTGCGGCCGAAGCGCCAGCCGGTATTCCCCGGTCAGGGTGGGATCGACAAACTCTATGACGACGTCCGTTCCGATCCCCTCAATGTATCGGTATCTCCAAATCTCGAAGGGAAATGTAGAAGTCGTACCACCTCCTTCGAAAAAGGGCCGTTCATAGGTTCCTCCCGCGGGGTGGGATTCGATCTGCGCCGGGGGACCGTGGATGATGTAAACTCGGCCCCGATCCGTAAACCATCCAAGATCTCCGCTGGAGAATCTCTCATTGGCATAGGCGATCCGGCGATAGTGTTCTTCTTTGAACTCGTTAGCGGCCGTAAGAGGATCTGGATCTCTCCGAAACCAGAACTGCTCGATGAACCTCTCCTTCTCCTGCGCTGTGGAAAGGCTCTCGAATACCTCCTTCTCGTCCTCACTGATGATGTAGACGACGTCCTCCTCTAGCCACTTCTCGAAATAGTCGTCGGACTCCTCGTGACGCTGGACTGCTTTCTCCTCAGCAGCAGCTTCTGTCCATGCTGTATTCAGGCTTGAGAGGGGCCCCATGAGGAAAACGACGCAGAGAGAAGGCCGAAAAACGGAAGGAATCACTGCGAGAAGTATAACCCAGAAAAGCGTTCGCGGGGAGACGGCAAGTGAGCGGACTCGCCAGATATCGAACGCCCCCCGCCGCCTCCGGATAACAGAGATCATTCCCTCTGGGATTTGGCGAATGCCGGCCTATGAGTATCCCCGCTGTGTCTGATTGATCGCTGTTTCCGACAAATCAATGGAGCAGACCACAATTTCTAAAGGACTCGGGATCCGGCTTGAACCTATCGATGGAGCCTGGGATCAATATTGTGTTCGGCGTGGTTCCGCTGCAGGTGGTAACTACCAGTTGCTCCAAGAGGTGTCCATGCATTATGAACAATAGGGTCCTGTGAACGGTCGATCCGATGTCGTGATCGATCTAAGAGGTTGCCTCCAGAAGGTACCGTTGCTGTCGCCGGACAGCTGACGAGAGACTCTGTAGGTCGGAAGATTTCCTTTCTGTGGGGGGAATCCCATGTTCGACGAGCAACAAATTGATGGCCCCCATGGTTGGCTTGTTTAGGTGCGGGCGTAATTTCGCTCCGTAAGGCATACGGAATAGATGAAGCAGCATGTGTTGGCTGTAGGCGCGTTCATTCTCGCTCTAGGTTCCTCCGGAGTATTGGGTCTGTCGCAGTCCACCGATTCCTCCATCAAATTTTTGGACGTGACCGCAAACGCCGGGATCAGTTTCATCCACCGAAATTCACCATCGCCCAACAAATACGTCGTCGAAACCATGGGATCGGGCTGCGGCTTTCTGGATTTCGATGCCGATGGCCACTTGGACATTATTCTTGTCAACGGCGGCTGGACTCCTGGGTCTGACCAGAGTCTCTCCTTCGATCACGTCCTGTATCGGAACCACGGAGACGGGACCTTCCAGCGGGTAACTGCTTCAGGAATTGAGGCGAATCAGTTTTATGGAATGGGGGTCGCCGTAGGAGATTACGACAACGATGGCTTTGACGATCTTTTTCTAACCCATTTTGGCGGGCCGGATCTCCTTTATCGCAACCATGGGAACGGAACCTTTGGAAATGTGACACAGGCGGCGGGGGTCGGAGGCGATGGCCGTTGGAGTACCAGTGCCGCGTTCCTTGACTATGACAATGACGGTGACTTGGACATTTATGTGGCCAGCTACCTTGATCATTCGTTTGAGAACTATGAGATCTGCCGTTATGCATCCCTCGTTTCCTACTGCAAATCACCTTACAACGGCGTCTCCGATGTCTTGTACCGAAATGACGGCAAGGGGGCCTTTTCCGACGTCAGTCAAGAGGCCGGCATCGCCCTGCCAAGCGGCAAGGGTTTGGGCGTGGCTCCGGTTGACTACAATCGGGACGGCTTGGTTGACGTTTACGTAGCCAACGATAGTGTTGACAATTTTCTTTTCAAGAACGAGGGCGACGGAACCTTCTCCGAGATAGGATTGTTGTCGGGCACGGCTCGTGGGGAGAATGGCGAACAGCAGGCGGGCATGGGAACCGTGGCCGCCGACTACAACGGTGACGGATTCCTCGACATTGGGGTGACCAATTTCGATCGGGAATATCTGGCGCTATATAGAAACCGCGGGGACGGTTACTTCGAGGACATGAGTTCCCGGACCGGAGTTCAGATTCCCACCCGGCCATATGTAGGGTTCGGCTTGGCCATGGTGGACGTGGACAACGATGCCGACTTGGATCTCTTGGTCGCCAACGGCCACGTCCTGGACAACGCCGAGAAGGTCCGGACCGGAGCAACGTATCGGCAGCCGAAAGTCCTCCTGGAGAACGTGGCCGCTCGTTTCCAGGACGTGACTTCCATACGGGGTAAGGCGTTGAAGGCTCCTCAGGTCAGCCGCGGTCTGGCATGGGCGGACTACGACAATGATGGAGACCTCGATGTACTGGTCAGCAATTGTGGTGGAAGCCCGCAACTGCTTCGCAATGAGGGGGGCAACCGAAATCCCTGGTTACAATTGAGACTGATCGGCAAGCAATCCAACCGAAACGGATTCGGAGCTCTTGTGGAGCTCCAAGCCGGTCCGAAACGCTTGTCAGCTCAGGTCACGTCCTCCGGAAGCTATCTTGCGGCCAGTGACTATCGGGCGCATTTTGGCCTGGGCGAGTATGAGGGCCCTCTCGAAGTAACTGTTTCCTGGCCCAGCGGGGTCCGCGATTCTCTTTACAACGTCCAACCCCGGCAACTGATTTTTCTGGAAGAAGGAAGCACCGCGACCAAACCGGGAACTTTACGCTAACAGACGATGCCACGTCACTACGAAATTGAGCCAATCCCGTATGCGCCGTGTAGCGCTTCTCCCTGGCTCAAGCGTGTCATGGAGTACTCGCTGATGGGCACTCGAGGTTCCAGGCCAAGCACGCTCTGAGCCAAAGCTTCGCCAATCGTCGGGGCCAGCTTGAAGCCGTGGCCGCTGAACCCAACGGCAACGTAAATATCCTCCAGGCCCGGTACCGGGCCCACCAGCGGGTTCCAATCGGGGGTAATATCGTAAGGGCCGGTCCAGGTTGCCGTGCATTCTGCCTTGGCGAAAAACTCAGGCATCCGTTTGGAAATCAAGGCGTCGATGCGGGCGATGTGCGCTTGATCGACATGGTCGGTTAGGGAATCCGGATCGTCAATCGGGTCACCGTGGTCACCCGTGCCGATGAGCACCGTTCCTCCGCTGTCCGATCGAAGATATATTTTGTCAGGCGTCGTCAGGTCTTTCACAATGGGCCAGTCGTATTGGTAGGGTTGATCGCTTTTTAGCGTGATGACTTTGTGCCGGCTAACGACATAAGGAAACTCGACACCGATCATTTGCCCGAGCACCTGGGTCCACGGACCAGCGGCCAGAATTACTATCGAGCATTCGAAGTCGCCGCGGGGAGTCTGGACGGTCTTTACTTCCCCATTAAGGCGGATGCCGGTCACCGGAGTATTGGTCTGTATGGTCACCCCTAGCTCTTGAGCGCGCCGAGCGTAAGACGTCGTGGTCAAGTAGGGATCGCAGTAACCGCCACGTGTGTCGTAGCCGATGACGTCAACATCGTCGAGATAGAGCAGAGGGTGGATCCGCGCGGCTTCATCACGCGAGACTGTCTGGGTGTCGATACCATATTCATTTTGTCTGCGAAACACGGCCTGCATCGGTTCGCCGTATCCCTCTGGGCCAAGGATCAAGTAGCCCGTACGGCGAAAACCGGCATCGCCGCCAACGATCTCGGGGAAATCCTCGAATATCTTCAAGCTTTCGACGGCATGGATGAGGTTTGCCTGGATCGAATAGTGGGTGCGCGAGGCGGCGCAAGATTTCCCCGTGCCTCCCGAGCAAATCGCCTTACGTTCAAGGAGCACCACATTCCTAGCGCCGTTCTTGGCCAGATTGTATGCGACACTGCAACCATACACGCCAGCACCAATGATGATGATATCGGTTGTTCTACTCGTCCCCATGCCGCTTCGTCTCCAAAATATAAATTATATATTCTCCACGATACTGAAACTACGATGCAAGTCGCAACCCCTTAGCGCTCTTACCACACGAGCCAGGACCAATGCGGGAAGTCCGATTCTTGGGCTGGAATCGGGACGCTTTGGTGGGCGTTCCCCGCAAGACCTCAAAACCCAGAGTCAGGCTGAAGGCGCCGCAGTCGAAAAGTCCGTGGTGAGAGTTCCGCGCAGCATCGAGTAGCGCCTTCCTCCTGAAATTCCACTGTTTTCCCTTCTTCGTCTGGAGCATCTCCGGATCCCGTCCATGATCCCGGTTCTTCGTCGACGAAGGCGCGATGATAAGCCACATCTCCATGTTACAGCAGAGCCGGTACGTCCCCGGGAGAAGTTTTTGCTATCGTTGGAATTACTTCTCCATGTTCTGCTAATTCGGAAGGACGGTTCTCAGAAGACAGGAGGCGCGTCAGAGCGGCCGATGACGAAGCGTAGGAATTTGAGTCAACTGGAATCGCGACCGATTTCAGAAGCGTTGCCCCGCCGGACTTGGTTCACCATCCTGTCTGGCTTGGTGATGGCCCCGTGGACTCGATCCCTGCGCGGGCAGCCAATATTGGGGTCCACGACCCTTCGGGCAGTCGAAGGGAGGCTGACTCCCAACGATCTCTTTTTTGTTCGCAGCCATTTCCCGGAGCCGAATCTGTCGTTGCAGAGCTGGAGGCTTCGGGTCGAAGGCCATGTCGCCCGTCCATTTGAGATTCAGATGAGTGATTTGCTCGAGGCCGAGATCACACGGTTGGAGGCGGTTCTGGAGTGTGCTGGGTTCGACCTCGGAGGCGACAACCTTGCCGCCAGCAACGCTCTGTGGGAAGGAGTGATGGTGTCCGACCTGCTGCGTAGAGCGGGTGTTAGGGAAGGGGCCTCTAGGGTCCTGCTCCAAGGAGCTGATTCCGGAAGTCTGGGGCCGTCGCTTCCGAGCTATCCTTTTACCCGGATCGTCCCTCTCAGAAAGTGTATGGCTCCTGAGACCCTGGTGGCATTCAAAATGAACGGCCGATTTCTTCCGTCAGAACACGGATTTCCCGCACGCGCCCTGGTTCCCGGACACTATGCTACCGATTCGGTCAAATGGTTGAGCCGCATTGTGATCCTCAAAGAGGAGGATCGTCCGGACGCCTTCTACTCGAGTGGAATGGACCGGCTTTACCTGAGAGAGGTGGGAACTGCTGAGGGAGGAGTGATCACGTCCCGGGTGTCCAGTCTTCTCATCAAGTCGAGGATCGCCGTTCCAGTCCACGAAAGCCGTTGGCCTCCGGGCCGCCATACGGTGTGGGGATTTGCCTGGTCGGGAGCCAGCGAGGTCGAAGGAGTCGAAGTCAGCTTCGATGGAGGCCGCACTTGGAATCCGACCGAGCTCGAGTCGAAGCCTCTCCCCTTCACGTGGGTGCGGTGGCGCTGTGCATGGGAAGCCGGCAGCGGCCAACACGTGCTCCTCAGCCGGGCATGGGACCGAGCGGGAAATCACCAACCTCTCACCCGAGACCCCAATCGCCGGGACGGCTACGAGCTGAACAGCTGTTTCCCGGTGAAATGTACGGTGGTTTAAATCGATTGAGCTGCGAGCGGTTGAATATGGCTGCAAGAAGGGCACTCCTGTTTATTTTGCTGGGGGTTCTGATCGGGGGTCGAGGCCTGTCCGCCCCTGTGGGATCGAGCGGTTTCCCTCAAGCAGGATCGCACTCGGGACAAAGTGACGATCGATTTGTCTCTGTGATGCAGGAGGGGCAGTCAGCATTCAATCAGAACCGTCTCCGTGAGGCAGCGGATCAGTTTCAAGAGGCAACCCGTCTGAGGCCTGACAGTGCGGATGCCCAGTTCCGTCTCGGCATCACTCTCGCCGCTGCGGGTCGTTTTGCAGAAGCTTACACGTGCCTGAAGACGGCCGAGACCTTGTCCCCATCGACGATCGACATCCTGGTGGCACGGGCACAGATCGAAGCCTCGCTGCAGGAGTTTCGAGTGGCCCGGCAAACCATTTCGCGCGGCAGAGGTCTGGTTTCCAGCGATCTTCGACTGGACTTGCTGGAACTGCAGATCGATCTGGATGAACAGAAGATTCTGCAGGGTTTCGAAAAGGTCGAGAGGATTTCGCGTCAATATCAAGACCATGCGCCGATTCTGGGTCGTCTGGGAGCGGTCTTGCTGGGTGCGGGTTTTTACGAAGAGGCCGCGGCCAGATTGTGGAGGGCTCACCAGCTCGATTCCTCGCAGCCGGCTTACGCGCTGGTGCTGGGGGAAGCTTGGCTACAACTGGACAAATTTCAGGAGACAGGAGACCTGCTGATTGCGCTGCGCCCTCAACTCTCGGGTCATCCTGATTTTCATCGCCTGCTGACGCGTGTCAATCTGGGCCGGAAAGACTATGCGGCTGCGGAGCGGGAAATCCAGAAAGCCCTCGCGCAGGAAGCTGAAAATTTGGAAAACCATCTCCTCCTGGGCTCGGTTCGTCTGGGGCTCGGCCGCACTCGGGATGGGCTGGCCGTGCTAAAGAAGGTATTGATGGCCGGCGCTGGCTCGCCCGAAGTCCATGATCGGGTGGTGTCGGCTCTGGTTGAAGGGGTCGAGTCCTCGACAGCTCAGCAGTTTATGAGCCGGCTGTTGGCCCTGAGCCCGGACCACCCGCTGTTTCTCTCGGACTTGGTCAAGCTGAGCGTCCTGGGTGGCGATAAGGGAAAAGCCCGCCACTACCTTCGTCGCCTTTCCCGTCTGAACCTCCCTCGAAAGGCGATCCACCTGGAACTAGGGCAGTTTCTATATGAGCAGCAGGAGCAGGATCTGGCCTTAGGCCAGTTCTTAAGGGGAGAAACCGAGATTCATTCCGCTCCGGAAGCCAAACTGAATATGGCGATTTTGCAAAGCCAGGGCGGAGCTTACTCGGACGCCCTTCGCCATGCCCTTGAGATCCTGAAGAATGAAGCGGTGAGGCCAGATCTGAAGGGGGCTGCAGCCACTGTGGCTGGGATCAGCTATCTCAACACCAAACAGAAGCAAAAGGCAATCGAACATCTCCAGTTGGGGGTGAGACTGGCTCCTGGGATCGGAAGGAACTATCTGGTTCTGGCTGAATTATTTCGGGAGGGACAGGAGTTCACAGAGGCCATTGAGGTTCTGGAGCGAGGGTGCAAGACAATACCCGATTCGACGGATCTCGTGTTGCACCTCGGACGCACTTATAGTGCTGCGGGTGAATATGAACGGGCTACGGCTATTCTCCGCCAATTGATCGCGCGGAACGCTGCTCAGGTGGAGGCCTATATGCCTCTGGCTCAGGCCTACGAATCCATGGGACAAGTGGATGAGGCCATTCAAGTCCTCCAAACCAGGAATGAGCGTCCACCCCCGGATGTGATGGTCTCGACGGCGTTGGCCGGCTTCCTCTTCCGTAAGGGAAAGCCTTACTTCGTTCAGGTGCTGGCAGAGCTGGACGAAGCGGAGCAAATTCGGGCGAGCGACCCGGATATCTATCTATTGCGCGGACGAGTCTATCGGGCTCAAGAACGCTTCGAAGAGGCAATCCAAGCCTTCCGCCGTGCGCTCGAACTGGACCCGTTGTCCGAATCCGCCCACTACCAGTTGGCCCTGGCCTATCGGGATGCCGGAAGACTGGAATTGTCGTTCCGGCGGCTTGAGATCCTCCAACAGCTGACTCCTGCAAGAGATCGTACCCGCTCGCCGCAAGAAGCTTCTCCGGTCTCGGCGAGCGAGGTCAAGGCAGGCAGTGGCAATCCCCTGCGGTGAGCCGAGATTTGGCTCAGACGAATATCACGGGTGTAGAGATGAGAAGATTTTCGGTGGCCGGCAGTGTGGCCCGCGACTACGTTTGCAAGGCCAGTTCCATATTTCCCAGATGAGCCACGAACTCGCCTGTGATATCGGCAGAAGGTTCAGGACTCTTCGTCATTTCGTAGTCGTAGGCATTCAGGACGCTCCACCAACCCGTCTCGCTTTGCAGGGCCAGTAATCCTTCCTGCACAGCCTCCGCAATACCACGATCCCTGGGATCTCTCGTCAACCGATACGTCCAGGCCGCCCCCCACCCAATTTTCCCGCTCTGAGGCTGACGATAAACGTCCTTGGCGCAATATCGGGTCGCCTCCAGGAATTGTTGAGCCAGTTTCAACCATTGCTGCTCACCGGTGGCGGTATGCAAGGAGGTTAGAAACGCAGCGGCAATACCGTACTGGTAATAACGTTGACTCACCTCCGCCGTGGATACGCAATACTCTTTCGCTCGATCTTCCGGAAAGTCTGCGACGAGTCCGTCACGAGAGTGCCAGACGAAACAGAGTCGTCTCGACAGGTCAGGTTGCTCGTCGTAGAGGTTTCTCATCCAGCTCCCGGTTGCTCGCGCCAAGTCCAATCGGCCTCCCCATACGCACGCAATCCCGGCCATGGCTGTCGTCATGATCTCTTGAGAGCCCTCTCCTTGTTCTCGTCCTTCAGCGGTCGTAAAGAATCCGCCACTGCGGCTATCGTGGAAAGTGGAGAGGAATCTCAGGATTGGATAGGCGACATCGAACCGACCTCTTGCCATGGCCGCCACAATGATCCAACCATGGGCGTAAATGCGAAAATCTTCGAACCATGGGCAGCCGGTTCCGTCCAGGTCGCCATTTTCTTTTAGAAATCTGCCGGCGAAGTAGTCGAGCATTCGTTCCGTGGCAGCATTGTGACCTGTCACCGCAAGACCGTAGCAGACTTTGTAGTAGTCACTCAGGCTTGAAGCGTGACGTAGCGAGCCGTCTTCCCGCATTTGAGCCTTCAGCCACAAAGCTCCCTTTTGGGCAGCTGAATCGCACGCTGGCCTGGAGACCTCGGAGTGGTCCGCCGCCGTTGATTCTTTACTCATCGATTCGTCCCTCCCTCAGATATCAGGTATCGGTGCCAGACATTCCGTAATCCGTAACTATCCAGTCAAGCCGATTCGTCCTCCTCAACCCGCTCTAATTTGAAGAACACGGGTCTGAAACCATCCGTGCAGCAAGTCACGAAGACCCCAGGTTTTACACCGACCATGTTGCCCCCACGGGCCAGAACCACGACGTATTTCTGAATGTCCGTCCACGCCCAGTCGCTGAAGCCGTCAGGCATGTGCCCATCCGAGAAAAACTCCTGGCCCACCGCAAAATCATGGCAACAACCACGTGGCTTCCACTCAAAGCCATCCGTGTAGGCATCGACGAAGTCTTGATTGAAGGTTTTGCGCAACACGGTAATCCGGACCTTCTTCGCTTTCACAAGTGAATTCCCTCCTGCGAACGGAGCCTCTCCCCCGAATCATCAATTCATTCTCAGGAGCCTGCGGGCATTGCCTCCGGAGATGGCCTCTTTTTCGACCCTGGTGATTCTGGCCGATGCCAACTTGGCAAGACTGCAGGCCGGGTATAGCAGAGGCAAGCCGCTGCCGAACAAGATCTTCTCGGCGCCGATACGATGAACGGCGTCTTCGAGGGCGCGAAACCCTTGCATTCCGGAGATTTCGAGAGACGTTGTGCCGGCGCCGCACGAGGTCGTAGGCCCAAAGGGTCTTACTGTAATTCACCCCGGAAAGAATGAACGTAAGACGGGGATGGCGCGTGACGACGGCTTCAATCGTTCCCGTATCCAGCTCGGGCAATCCCCATTGCATGATCGCCCGGATCGGCAGCACCACAGAGAGCGAAAGCTCCTGTGCCTTCTGGAGGATCACTGAAGATCCGGCGAGTCCGGTCAGGGAATAGGACTGGTGCTGAGGGTAGAGCCTGATCCCCTTGACGCCCGCCCGTTTGTAGCTTTCCAGCTGTCGCACCAACTCGGACGCCGGAAGGATAGGACTGATCGACACAAAGGCCACAAAACGGTTCGGGTTGTGCGTGGCGGCCTGGATGGTTTCTTCGTTTCCCAGTTTCCAGTCCGAGAGAATCGAACGCGTGGCGCACACGGCCAGGACATCGATCCCGTGCCGGTCCATGAGGGTCAGCACGGATTTGGGAGTCTGATGACGAACCTGCCAAAAGGGCCACGGACCGAGGAAGCCGTTTAAGTCGAACAGCATGGGGACTCTTTTCAAAGGCTCGGAGAGATGTCCAAAATCCGGGCCAGGTTGGGGCCCAGGATGAGATCCTTCGCCTTGGAGGTGATGTCCGAACCCGTTATTTTCGCTTTCTGTACGGCCGGGTCGAGCAATGGCGAATCGGTCCCAAAGACGATCCGTTCCGGACCCAATTCCTGGACCGCCAGTTCCATCTGGCCATATGAGGTGTCCGACTGGGCCGTTTCAAGGTAGACGTTGGGGTGGAGCTTGGCCATTTCGATGGCATCCGACCACTCGTTGGGAGCGATTCCGTTGCCGGCGCCCATATGGGCAAGCAGGATGGTCGCCTCTGGCACGGCTTCGGCAACGCGGGCACAAGGGCCGGCGACAGCATGCAAAAGAACGGGGACATGCAGATCCGCCGCCGTTTCCAACAGCGCCGTCCAGCCGGGCAGGTCCGCTGGGTAAGTTGGTCTGGTTACAAGTTCTCCAATCCCTTTCATTCCGTAGTACTCGACGGCGCGTCTGATCTCGTCGAGTCCCTGCTGCCCAAAGTATGGACTGGGAAGGGCGGCGAACCCGATCACCCTGTCCGGGTAACGTTGCATTAACTCGTAGACAGCTTGGTTGCCTTCCTTCATGTCCAATGTCAACGACAATGTGGACGAGACGCACAATTTGTCGATCCCCGCTGCATCAGCCGCTGTCAGGGTCTCTTCGAAAGAGATCTCGCGCTGGCCCCACATGCCCATGTAGCCGGCGTGGACGTGGGCATCGACGACTATGGGTCGGGGGCTTGGCTCGGCAGCAATTCGACGGCTGACCCATCCGGATGCAAGACCGCCGAGGCAGCCAGTCAAAAACCCTCTTCGGTTCACTTTGTCCTCAATCCCACCCTTGGGAATTTCGAAACAGGTTTCAATCTCCTCACCGCCGGCAAGGGGCTAATCAACCACGAAAAGATCCGGACTCTCCGTCGTCAGGAGTTCGTGACCGGATTCGGTGATGACCAAAAGGTCCTCCCAAACCAGAGGACCATCCTCCGGCAGGAAATAGGGCTCGCTGCTACAGACGATTCCCGGTTCCAAGACCGTTTCATCCCAGGGGGCGACCCTGGGAGGCTCACCCAAAAGCATGCCCATTCCATGCCCCACGATGACTCCTGGATTCGGAAGTTTGTGTCGGCGACACTCGGCGACATAAACCTCATAGACTTCGGCCGTGCTCACGCCGGGACGAAATAATTCCACCATTTTGTCGTTCAAATCACGCAGCCTTTGGTACAGGTCCTGCTGCCGGTGACTCGGACGGCCTAGAACGGCCAGGCGATCGTAATCGCAACTATAATCCTGCACCCAGCACCCTCCGTCCAGACAGATGAGGTCCCCCATTTCGAGCGGCCGGCCCGTGGGCACTCCAAATAGTGGAATTTCCGGTTGCAGCGGACCCGCCGCCACAAACCCGAACGACGGGCGGTCACCCCCCACCTCGAGGATTTCCCGGAAGAAGCGATTCAGGACCTGCCCATCCGTCATGCCGGGCTTTAACTGGGCGAATGTCCGCTGCCGTGCCTCTCCCGTGATCTCAGCGGACTGCTTCAATAACTCCAATTCGGCAGGTGACTTTCGCATGCGCACCTTCCAGATTGGATCCGAGGCATCCCGAAACTGCGCCTCCGGAAGTCTCGCGCGCAGCCGCTCGAAGTCTCCAACGGGCATCCCCATTCTGGTGTCATGCCCCAGCTCTGCACCGATTCTGCCACGCTCCAGACCGCGTTCTCGAAGGAGATCCGCCAATTCGGCAAATGGTGCACAACCATAAGGAACTTCGTCGGAAGTCGTATACGTTCTCACCTCTGAGATGGGCGAATTGACCCGGGTGTCGACGACTCGAGAATTATGGATCAGTACGACCGGATCTTGGCTGACGGGGATCAGAACGAAGAGAGGGCGGGTCTGGATCAAACGGGGCAGGAGGGAACGGATGCCGGCAAAGTAGGTGATGTTGTCGTCCCCGCTGACCAGAAGGGCGTCCAGACGGGCAGTCTGCAATTCTGCTCGAATCCTGTTCTGACGTTGTTGATATTCTTCGGGAGAAAACAACATTGCAGATCTCTTCGAGGAAACTCCTGTCACCGAACCCGCATGCCTTCTGTCCGGTTCGAGAATTCTGGAGGGAACCCGCACCGACTCACCCCAGAAAACTTCGGCCAGAAGTTATTTTCTTTGATAATTTATAAGAAAATCGGGAGGAAGAAAACGGCAGTGTGGTTGTGGGTTCCGCATTTCCCGTTACTTGAGACCCGCGTTTTCATTGCGACATGAAGGAGCTGACCTTCCAGGGAAAAATCGGGAAGCAACCAATAGTCAGGGCCGGTCTTGGTCCGTAGCAACGGGGGATGGTCCGCATGAGGATCACTATACTGGGTACCGGGTCGCCGACACCCTCGGTCAAGCGTGCCGGTTCCGGCTACCTGGTGGAAACGCCGTCAGAAGTTTTTGTGTTCGACTGCGGGCCCGGTTCCTACCGGCGTTTTCTCGAGACGGGGAAACAGCCGACCGAGGTCACACAACTCTTTGTGACCCACTGGCACTACGATCACTGCACTGATCTTCCCCACTATGTTCTTCAGCGCTGGGATCAGGGGGCAGGGAAGATTCCCGAGTTGAAGATCTATGGTCCCCGGCCGATCCAACGAATCGTGGAAGCCTTGTTTGATAGGGACGGGGTATTCGATTCCGATTTGCAGGCCCGGACCAGGAACGAAGCCAGCGTAGCGCTCTACCATGCCCGTGGCGGCACGGGGACAAGAGAACGGCCGCGGCCCGTCATTGCCGAGGCGGAGCATGGGGCCGAGTTTCGGGGAGACCATTGGACGGTTCGGTCCATTGAGGTCCCCCATGCTCAGCCGTATCTGCGGTGCTTGGCCTATCGTTTGGAAACGGAGGAGTACACTCTGGTTTACAGTGGAGACTCAGGTCCGACCGATCGCATGGTCTCCTTTTCGGAAGGTGCTGACGTTCTCATTCACATGTGCCACTTCCTCACGGGCACGGAGTTCAACGAGGCCATGGCGAGGGGTTGCGGGAGCCCCGGAATGATCGGCAGACTGGCCCGGGACGCGGGTGTCGAAACGGTCGTTCTGACTCATATTACGGGACAGATCGACAGGCCGGGAGTGCGAGAACAGGTCATCTCGGAAGTTCGTGAGATCTTTCGGGGCACGGTCATTTTTGGAGAAGATCTGACTGTCGTCTCCCCCGAATCGATTGGTCTCGCAGAAGCACCACTCTAAACTCGAGTCTCGACGTGACGGACGGGAGACTGTTTCGGGCTTCCGGGAAGAACGAAGGGAGGATGGATAGAGAAATGGACGCATCTTTCACCAACAGTCGAGAAAGTCTGGAGCGTGCGAACCGGGTCCCGGAAAGCCATTGGTACGGTCTGACCCGCGCCCAACAGATTCGTTCCATCGAGTTGGAGGGTTTTGTCGTCATTCCGGATCTGCTGAGCGAGGAACTGATGGAGGAAATCCGCCGGGAGATCTCCAGAGTCACGACCCGGCCGACCGATTACAGCGACCATCAGCGAAGCTGTCCCAATCTGCAGTGGACCGACTCGCCTCGAACGACGTCGGTGATCGCCTTTCCGGCCACGGTAGGGTTCTTGGAGGAACTCTTGGGCGACGAGCTGATCTGCACCTCCTGCACCTACACCGAATCCAGGCCGGGTCACCCGGGAATCGCCATTCACACCGATTCCCAGCCCTACGGCTCCAAGATATTCGGAGTCCAGGCCAGCTCGCCCTGTTTGGTTCGCGTTCTCTATTACCTGGACGATCTCACTCCGGAGTGCTCCCCGTTCAAGGTGATCCCGCGCTCCCACCTTTCGCTCCACCGCGATGCCAACCCCTACAACCGCTATCTTTCCCACGACGATGAGTTGATGGTGACCTGCCGAGCCGGCTCGGCAGCGATCATCAACCAGAAGGTGTTTCATGCCAACTTTCCCAACTACAGCGACCGGACTCGCCGCATGCTGGCCATCGCCTACCGGCCCACTTGGGCGGGTCCTATAGAAGACGTTCCCGACCGCGACCCGGAGAGGGTGGCGGGTCTCCCTCCGGCCGTCCGAAAGTATTTCAGGAGCCTCAACACGCGGAACATCGATTTCGATCTGCCGAACCGCCCGGACAACATGGCGAAGCATGCAGCGGGCATTTCCCCCGGCCGTTGGAGCTGATCCATCCTATTGGGGGACAGGACTCGGTCATTCCTCGCCGCGGATCGAAACGTACCTTGCCCCGGACAGGAAAGACTCTGATGGAAGATGGTGCGATGTGGGGTTTCATAGCGGTACTGGTTCTTTTATTTTCCGGTTCCTGCGGTCCGGGAGGCGAACCGGGTGGGGCTCCTCCGGAGACGGCGGGTTCGGAAAGACCGGAGTGGCTGGACGAGGAGCCCATCATCATCGTGGGGGGCTGGGACGACATGCTGCTCTTTCGGCGGCGGGTGGGCAGTCTGAGGGAGTGGCACGACGAGGCGTACGAGCAGGCCCACACCGAGGAGCGGGTCCTCCAGTTGAAGGAACTGGGCGTCACCATGGCCGTGCTCCACTTCTACAAGGGCTTCGGGCTCGAGGCCGAGGCGGAGCATCTGGCCGACGCCCGCAAGTTGGCCGAACTGTGCCGCAAGCACGGCATCCGCGTGGGCGTCTACGTCGGAAGCACCGTCGCCTACGAGACTTTCCTCCTGGAGAAGCCGGAGGCCGAAGCCTGGTTCGTGCCCGACTACATGGGGCAGCCGGTTCACTATGGACGGACCCAGACGTTCCGCAAGCGGGTCTACTTCGCCCATCCCGGCTACAAGGAGTACATCCGGAAGGTGGTCCGCATGGCGGTGGAGGACTTCCAGGCGGACCTGATCCACTTCGACAACACCAGCACGCAGGCCCGCAGGCCCATGTTCTTCCATCCCCTGGCTATCCAGGACTTCCGGGAGTTTCTGGAACGCAAATACACGCCGGAGGCCTTGAAGCGGCGCCTGGGATTCAACGATCTCCGCTACGTCACCCCGCCGGCGCACGAGGCCCCTCTCTCCACCATCACCGATCCCCTCTTCCAGGAGTGGGCCGACTTCCGCTGCCATCAGTTGACCGAGTACTACCGGGAGATGAAGGAATACATCCGCGGGCTCAATCCGCAGGTTGCGGTGGAGAACAACCCGCATATCGGCATGTCGGGCGTGAACACCGTCTGGGAGCAGGGGGTGGACTATCCTCGTCTCCTGGAGCATACGGACATCGTCTGGACGGAGGAGGGCAACGACGCCGGGATCAGCCCCGACGGGGTGCTGATCTCCAAGATCCGGAGCTACAAGACGGCCACCGGCCTGGGAAACAAGATCTTCAGCTACACCTTTCGGACTCCCCTGATGGTGGCCGAAGCCATGGCCTACAACCGGGGTTGCCTGGGGATGGTGGGAGGCATCCAGGAATATCCCGATCCACCGCCGGCACATCGGCGCTATATTCGCTTCTACCGGGACCGGTTCGACCACTACCGGAAGCCGGAGAGCGCCGCCGACGTGGCCGTGCTCCACTCCTACGCCACCATGGCCTTCAACAACGACCGGCCCTACCAGAGCACCTATCTCTTCGAACAGGCCCTGATCCAGGCCAAGGTCCCCTTCGACATCGTCTTCGACCGCCATCTCTCCGATCTCTCCCGCTACCGGGTTCTGGTCCTGGCGGACCAGGAGTGCCTCAGCGACGAACAGATGGACCAGATCCGCGACTTCGTGAAGCGGGGAGGGGGATTGGTGGCCACCGAACACACCTCTCTGCTGACTCCGTGGAGAAGCCGCCGCCTCGACTTCGGACTGGCGGATCTCTTCGCCGTCCAGGCGCCGGAATTCGTGCCCTGGCCCCCTCGGCCCGAGGCGATTCTCGCCATCGATCCGGTCCGGCGCCGCGAAGGGGAAGGCCGGGTGGTTTACCTGCCGGAGGTGAAGCCGTCCGTGGAGAAGCCGGCCACGGAGCCCATGAAAAGCCAATATTGGCACCTCCCGGTCAACTGGGAGGAAATGGTGGAGTTCGTCCGTTGGGCGGGGGGCAACGATCCGCTCTTGGAAGTGGAGGCCCCGCTGACCGTCACCGCCGAGTTGCTGCGCCAGGAACGGGAGAACCGCCTGCTCCTGCATCTCGTCAACTACGGAGTGAAAGAGAACCCGCTGGTCCGGGACCTGCAGATCAACCTCCGATCGGGGACCGGGACGGTTCGGAAGATCTACACCCTGTCGCCCGACGGGGGAGAGATCTCCGACCTGGAGTTCCGAGCCGAAGGGAATCGGATCCGGTGCACGCTGCCCCGGCTGGAAACCTACACGCTGGTGGTGATTCAACTCTGAACGCTGGAGCGCGTATCGGGAGCGAGGAAATCCAGGAGGTTTTCTTCACGCAGGTCAGAATCGGAGCCGCTTCAGCGGCACTCGCTGGAACCCTTCCTCACCTTCGACCACCCGGATCAACTGATCCGAACTGACCTCACCGAGACGCTGGGTCTTGCCCGTCGTGGGCCAGAAGATCTCGACCTCGCTGGCCGAAGTGGCCTGACCGAGACCGATGGTCTGACGCAAGGGGTTGCACCCGAAGCTGCCTCCACTGTTGACGTGCCGGTAGATTGATCGACTCGCGCCCCCTTCCATGATCCGCACCCGGATCCGGGCGCCGATGGCGGAAGCGTTGGACTCGCGGCCCACCAGTTTGATGGCAAGCCAGTGGTTGCCGGTGCCCGGGTTCTCGTAGAGGGCGTCGCTGTAGCCGTCCACCGGGAAGGCGCCTCCCATCTGCTCGAAGACATCCAGGTCGCCGTCGTTGTCGAGATCGGCGAAAGCGACGCCATGACCCTTCTGGAGATGACCGAACCCGCCGGCGATGGTCACGTCCTCGAACCGTTGCCCACCCTGGCTCAGGAACATGAGGTTGGGGACGATGCTGGCGAGACTGGGATCCCCGGTACCCAGGTAGAAGTCCAGCCAGCCGTCGTTGTTCAGGTCTCCGAAGTTGGACCCCATGGGCTGCATGGGTACTTCCAGATTCCGCTCGCGGGCCACGTCCCGAAAACCGCCTTGTCCGTTGCCCTCGTAGAGACGGGCTTGTTCGAATTCCGGGGGGAGCCCGATATGGTGACGGGCCTGGTGGCCGATGTGCCCCGCATAGCTGGAGACGAACAGGTCCAGATGGCCGTCGTTGTTGTAGTCCCAGAACCAGGCCGGGAAGCTCTCCTCCGGATCTTCCACCTTCAGCTTGGCCGTGACGTCCTCGAAGGTTCCGTCTCCCCGGTTCCGGAAGAGCCGGTTCGGGTCCCGGTAGTTGGAGACGTAAAGGTCCGGATAGCGGTCTCCATCGTAGTCTCCCCAGGCGACCCCCTTGGTGAAGAAGTAGTTCTTGACGCCGGCCTGCGCGGCCACGTCCTGAAAGGTGCCGTCCCCCTGATTCCGGAACAGTTGCCAGGGCGCCCGGTAATCCCCCAGGGATTCGTTTCCCACGAACAGGTCCAGATCGCCGTCGTTGTCGTAGTCGGCCCAGCCGGCCACCTGAGTCGGATAGGAGACCTCGGCCAGTCCGGCTTCGTAGGTGACGTCCTGGAAGGTCCCGTCTCCGCGGTTTCTCAGAAGTGAGTTGGGCTGCTCTCCCTCCTTGCCGGACCATGCCCCCCGCAGGACGAGGACGTCCACGTGGCCGTCGTTGTCGTAGTCGGCCTGCAGCAGGTTGAGGCCGCCCCAGATGCCCTCCAGACCGGCTTCGCTGGAGATCTCCCGAAAGGTCCCGTCTGCGTTGTTGCGAAAGTAGACCATGGGGCCGCTGAGATCCCAGGTTGAGGTCAAGATGTCCAGGTATCCGTCCCCGTCGAAGTCGTCCACGATGGCGCCGCCGGCCAGATTGAAGCTGTCCAATCCCAGTTTCTGGGAGATGTTGCGAAAACGTTGGAACGGGATACGGGTCTGAAACTTCGATTCGGGAATCCGGTAGCGGGCCGGCACGCCATCCGGATATTGGTCCAGCGTCATGTAGGCAACGTTCAGGAGCCAGAGGGAAGGAAAGTAGTATCCGTAGTCCTTTCCCGAAGGAGAAGACTCCAGCACTTCCGTGAAATACCGGATCGCCTGGGTGGACCCCTCCGGTAGGGCGTGGATCCCTTCTCCCCGAAGCGGGAGGATGCAGCGCTCGGCGCCGTGTTGAACGACACAGTTCTGGGTCTCGCCCATCCGCATGTAGGCCACGCCCAGTTCGAAGATGGTCTGGTCCACCTTGGACCGCTGGAGCCGGTCGCGGACACTGGGAAGGAGATTGTAAGCCGCCTTCAGGTGCTCGATGCCGGCCTTCTCTTCACCGAACCGGACCTCGGCGACTCCCAGTTCCAACAGCACGTTCCACCGGTTCAGGTCCATCCAATAGGAGGGAGTCCCGGGGACTGAAGGGCTCTGGTTCAGTTCTTCCAACTGGCGGCGGAATTTGCGCACGACCCCATCACCCAGGTAAAGGTCGCCCGCAGCCGCCCTGTCTGCCACCTCCCGAAGAGTTTGGAGCATGCGGCGATGCCCCGGGGATTGGTCTTGATCCACCGCGTGGCCCCTTTTGTGCTGCCCGGCTGTTTTGGAATGGTGATGGTGGGGCTTCTTGGGATCCGAGTTCTGGACCGGGTGGATGTCTTGGGGGTGGCCCAGAATGATGGCTGCAACCAAGGCGGCGCGGACGGCTGCTCCGGAGAAGCCGGCGGTGGCGCGCCTCGCCGTTGGCGGCCGTATTCCACGAGATGCAAGCATGAGCTTCCCGGGTTAGCTGGGAATCTCCCAGTAGGAGCCCTGGATGCTGGTGACCCCGTCCGGTTCTTCACCGTAGTAGACGGTGAACAGATGCCCGGGCCGGTACTCGATGGTCACCGGATAGCCCAGGTTCCGGTTCGGGAAATCGCCACGGATCAGGTATTCCTGCCCGTAGTCCCAGGATTGGCCGTTGTCCCGGCTCTGGCAGGCCCGGATGCCGAAGGGAGAGCGGCGATGGCCGTAGGTGACCAGCAGCCGGCCGTCCGCAAGGCGCAGCAGATGTCCCGGGTAGCCGAAGATGGGGGTCTTGCGCACGGGTGTCCAGGTCGATCCCCCGTCGGAAGACTCGCTCTGGTGAAGGTAGCGCGTGTGGCTTCGCATCATGGCCACCACCTTGCCGCTGGGGAGAACCGCCGCCGTGGGTTCGGACAACATGCCGTCTCCCGCATTCGCGACGGCCACCGGCGGGGTCCAGGTCAATCCACCGTCCCGGGACCGCACCGCGTAGGCCGTGTGATTCAGCGGGTGGTCCGCGGTGACCATGAGGACGGTTCCGTCCTGCAGTTGAGCCACGCCCCGGGGCGTGTAGCCTCCGATGTAGGGTTCGGTGGGAATCCGGACCGTACGGTCCCAGGTCCGGCCTCCGTCGGAGCTCAGGTGGACGTAGCAGCCGCTGTTGGCCCGGGCCCAGGGGTAGAGGCTCCGGTCAAAATCGGAGTCGGAAGCTGCCGGCAGCCAGCCCTGCTTGCGGCTGGTTCTGAGCCAGATCTTTTCTCCCTGGGAGGCGAGTTTCCGCCCCTGCGCCAGGGGATACCAGAGGAACTGCCACTGGTTCAGGACCACCGTCCCGTCCTGAAGTTGGGCCAGGCCCGGACACTCCACCCCGTACCAGTCCCAGTTGGGAGCGGCCTCCGGAGGGCTCCAGGTGCGGCCCTCGTCGTCGGAGCGGGAAACCAGGTTGTGGAAGTGGGGATCACCCGGCGGATGGGTATACGGTTTGATTTTCTGGCACTCGTTGAAGGCGGTGACCCACTCCCCGTTGGCCAGGCGCACGATGGAAGCATGGGAGCAGTAGGCGAAAGGGTCGCGGTAGATGATGATGTCCCGGCGGTTCGGGGCCGGCTGCGTGTGGGGATTGGGCTCGCCGGGATCGCCGTTGTATTGGGCTGCGGCCGAAGCCGTGGAGAGGACCGCCGCCAAGGCGCTGCCCCGTTTCAGAAACTCTCTTCGTTGCAATGATTCCTTGAATGACATGACTTTTCAAAGTCTAACTCGGGTTTTCGGAGGTCGGCAACCTGTGGGCCTTGCCCAACCTGAATCGCGAGATCCGGTTCACCCGCTATTGATAAGGGCGAGTCGCTTGCTCCATCGACGATTCCCTGCGGATGACCTGGGCATGACCAATTGCGGCCGGAATTCACGGCAGTCTTCGGAAGGGGGACCCGTATTGCGGCCGCTGGGCATCAGTTCGAATCGATGACGAGGTCCGTCAGCGTCACCACATCGCCCCCGTGAACGGTCGTTTTCATTGCATTCGCGAAGCGGATATCCGCCGTCACGAGTGTGGCGCCGATGCGATGTCCGAGCGCGAGATACACGCAATCATAGACGGGCCGCTCAAGTTCGAGCGCGAGCCGAATCGAGTCCGCGCAAACACGTTCGTCGTCGGACCAACGGAGTGGCATATCGGTCACGGCCGCCGCAAGCAACCCGGCATCGCCGTGGCGTATCTCACCTAGCCGAACCTTGCGCCACAGCGCATTGGCGACCTCAGATGCCAGCAGGCGTGGAGCATGCAATTCATGGCTGCCTAGAAGCAGCCGGTTCGCCGCTTCAGTATCCTCTTCCGCGACCAGCCACTTGACCGCCACGCTGGCGTCGACGACCAGACGCATCAGACCACCCGATGTCCTCTATCCCGATCCTGCCGAATGAGAACCTCGGAGGGAGTCTGGTTCCGTCCCTGGGTGCGTTCCCTGAGTCGCACTGCCAGATCTTCGAAGGATTTCCGTTTCGCCGCCATCTGATCCTCAGAAGCCGCCGAAAGGATATGCCGGATTTCACTTTCCAAGGACCGATGATTTGCGACGGCACGCCGCTTGAGACGTTCCACGACATCCTGATCCAATCGGCGCACGTGAACGGTTGCCATGTCGATTGCCTAGAGCGAATGAAAGCATAATGCTATCAAATTTTGCCACGATCTGGTCGCGAATTTTCAGATGGCTGGCCACGCCCCCCGACCCGCCAGGGTCACATGGTTCTCGATTCGGGTTCGCCTTCGGATTTATTCACCTACTGGTACGAAATCTTGTACAATATCCAGATGCCTCGAGTCACGACCTATTCCGATCTCCGTGCCCATCTCAAGAGCCATTGCGACCGGGTCGCCGAAACCGGAGAACCGCTCATCGTCAGGCGCCGAGGGGGCGCCGATGTGGCGTTGGTCAGCCTGGAAGAGTTGTCCGGGCTGGAAGAAACGGCTCATTTGCTGCGATCCCCCGAAAACGCTCGACGATTATGGGAGTCAATTGAAGAAGTCCGGTCCGGGAATGGTGTCGTCATGACGGTTGCGGAGCTCCGCAGCAAGTTCGGTCTCGATGAGTGACCGGCGAGCGGTCTTTTCGACCCATTTCCTGAAGGACCTGGAATATTGGACGCGTACCGATCGCAGGACTGCGAATCGTTTGCTGCGTCTCGTCCGCCGGATCCTGAAGGCTCCCTTTGGTGGTATCGGCAAGCCCGAACCACTCAAGCGTGAGTTGGCCGGGTTGTGGTCCCGCCGCCTCACCCAGGAACACCGCGTCGTCTACGAGGTGGTGAAGTACGAGGTCCGTTTCCTGCAGGCTCGGTACCACTACTGAGCCGTGCATCCGATCTTCGGCTGCATGATCGGGACCGGACTACCGTCCGATCAGTGACTTTCGGAGTTCCACCAGTTCCTTCTGAAGCCGCTTGACGGTCTTCACCAGCTCGGGGAACCGGTGCATCAGGATGTAGTTCCGTTTCCAGAGGGTGGTTTCCATCTCAGGTGACCCGGAGACGACGCTTCCCGGAGCAACGTCGCGCCCGATGCCGGTCTGCGCCGTCGCCACGACCCGGTCGCCGATCTTCAGATGGCCGGCCACGCCCACCTGACCCGCCAGGGTCACGTGGTTCCCGATGGTGGTAGTGCCGGCGAGTCCCGTCTGGGAGGCCAGGATGTTGTGGGAGCCCAGGGTCGAACCGTGTCCGATCTGGACCAGATTGTCGATCTTCGTCCCTTTCCCGATCCGGGTCTCGCCGACGGTGCCCCGGTCGACGCAGGCGTTGGCGCCCACCTCCACGTCGTCATCCAGAATCACCACCCCCGACTGCACCATCTTGAAATAGCTGCCGTCGGCGCGGGGCGCGAAGCCGAAGCCGTCGCCTCCGATGACGGCGCCGTTCTGGAGGATGACCCGGTCGCCAAGGCGGCAGTGCTCACGGACCACGGCGTTGGAATGGGCTACGAAATCGTCGCCGATGCGGGTGTGGGGATAGATCACCACGTTGGGGTAGATCACGGCGTTGCGGCCCAATCGGACCCCGTCGCCGATGACGACGTGAGCTCCTATGGAGTGGTTTTCTCCCAGTTCGGCGGTCTCGGCGATGATGGCCGTAGGATGGATTCCTTGGGTGACGGAAGGCGGCCGGTAGAAGAGGGGAATGGCGCGGGCGAACGCCAGGTAGGGATTGTCGCTGAGCAGGGTCGGAGTCCCCGTATCGGGCGCGTCGCGCGACACCACGATGGCTCCCGCGCGGGTCGACGGGATCTTGGAGTAGTACTTGGGATTGGACACGAAGGTGAGTTGACTCGCCGTCGCTTCCTCGATACCCGCCAGGCCGTCGATCTCGATTTCGGACGGTCCCCGGAGCTCACAATCCAGTTGCCGGGCGAGGTCTCCAAGCTTCATTCCGGACTCCGTCAATCCCGAGAGTGCGGGTCAGATGAGAATGATAGCGTAACCACGGGTTTACGGGTTTGACGGCGCCGATTTCGAATCCCTCAAGCAAGTGATCGCGGGATGGACCAGGACGACAATCAGGAGTCCCAGCGAAGGATTCGATCGACTCGCGCCGCCCGCAGCATCAGCGCTGCCGTCCTCCTCAGCCGGATATTGGGCTTGGTCCGGGACCGGTTCTTTGCCCGGCTCTTCGGAGCCGGGGCTTACATGGACGCCTACATCGTGGCGTTTCGGATCCCCAACCTCTTCCGCGACCTGGTCGCCGAAGGGGCATTGAGTTCGGCCTTCGTTCCCACCTTCACGGAGATCCTTCGCAAGCAGGGCAAAGAGGAGGCGTGGCGGCTGGCGAACCTGTTGATCAGCGCTCTGCTCCTCCTGCTGGGACTGCTGGCGGTGGCGTTTTTCGCACTGTCCGACTACTGGGTCTATCTGTTGGCGGCCGGATTTGCCGGCGATCCGGGCAAGCTGGAGGTCACTTCCAGCTTGGTTCGGATTCTGTCCCCCTTCCTGATTTTCGTTTCGGTGGCCTCGGTCCTGATCGGGATGCTGAACGCCCTGAATCGCTTCTTCGTCCCCGCACTGGCGCCCGCCATATTCAATCTGGTCCTCATTTTTTTCTGTATTTTCGTCGTCCCCTGGTTTGAATACGAGGGGATCCTGGCCGTCTACGCCGTCGCCCTGGGCGCCCTCGTGGGCGGGGCGCTCCAGTGCGCCGTCCAGTTCCCTCTCCTCTACCGGCGGGGATACCGATTCCGTCTGGGTCTCGACTTCCGCCACCCGGCGTTGCGCCGGATCGGGCGGCTGGTGGCGCCGGCGCTGCTGGGTGTGAGCGCTCTCCAGATCAACATTCTGATCAACACGCAGTTGGCCTCATGGCTGGGTGGAGACGGACCGGTTTCCTGGCTCAACTATGCATTCCGGATCATGTACCTGCCCATCGGCCTTTGCGGCGTCGCGGTGGGCGTGGTGAATCTTCGCGAAGTGTCGGTTTCGGCCGCCCGGGAAGAATGGGAAGAGCTGAAGGCAATGGTGGCCCATTCGGTCAAGACCGTTTCCCTGATCGCGCTGCCCGCCGGCGTCGGGCTCCTGATCCTGGCCGGACCCATCGTCCGTCTGCTGTTTGAAACCGGCGAGTTCGACGCCGACGCCACCGCGAACACCGCAAATGCCTTGATCTGCTACTCCTTCGGCCTGGTCGCCTACAGTTGCATCAAGGTCTACGCCCCCACCTTCTATGCCCTGGGGGACACCCGAACGCCGGTGCGGAGCAGCCTGATCGCCGTTGCCACGAATCTGGCGGTAAACCTGTTTTTAATCTGGCTGCTTCCCCCCGCCCACAAGTATTTGGGTCTGGCAGTCGGAACAGCCGCCTCGGTCTGGGTGAACCTGGCTCTCCTCGTCCGAGCCTTCGGCCGCAGGGTGGGCTCGTCGGCGTCGCATCGAGTGGCGTCCACCGTAGCCAAGAACCTGGGGGCGTCGATCCTCATGGGGGTCGTCGTCGGGTTCCTGGGGATCTATCTCCAGTTGGAAGAGGCTCGAAGCACCTGGCTGGAGAACGCGGCCGCACTCTTCGGGTGTATCGGGGCCGGAGCTGTCTTCTATTTCGCCTGTTGCCGGCTCCTGGGCGTCGAGGAGGTCGGGCACCTTTTCTCCCGCTTGCGAAAATGACGGAAGAGATGCGCCGCCGGGCCTTCGAGAGCTACGTCAACTACCTGGTGGTGGAGCGGGGGCTCTCCCCCAACACGGTCGAAGCCTATCGGCGGGACCTTCTGGAGTTCCTGGCTTTCCTGGGAGACCGTGAAGTGGAGTTGAACCAGGCCGAGAGACACGACCTGTTCGATTTCGTGCGCGTGCTGCACCAGCGGCTCTCGGTCTCCTCCATCATGCGCAAGATCGTCAGTCTTCGTTCCTTCTACCGCTTTCTCCTCCTGGACGGCTATGTGGAGAAGGACCCCACCGAGACCCTGGAGTCGCCCAAGCTCTGGAGAAGACTGCCGGTCTACCTGGAACCGGAGGAGGTGGAGCGCCTCCTGGAAGGTCCGGAACTCTCCACCCCTCTCGGCCTGCGGGACCGGACCATGCTGGAGGTGCTCTATGCCACGGGCCTGCGGGTCACTGAATTGGTTCAGATCCGGATTCGCGAGGTGAGTCTGGAGGCGGGCTTCCTGAGGACCATGGGGAAGGGAAGCAAGGAGCGGTTGGTTCCGCTGGGGGACGAGGCCGCCGAGTTCGTGGACGCCTACCAGAGAGAGGCGAGGCCCTATTTTCTCCGCAAGCGTGTCTCGAGTCCCTTCCTCTTCCTGACCCGGCGGGGCGGGCCCATGACCCGCCAGAATTTCTGGAAATTGACCCTGAAATACGGCAGGAAGGCGGGAATCGACGGAAAGTTGAGCCCTCACGTGCTGCGCCACAGCTTTGCCACTCACCTGCTGGAAAATGGCGCCGACTTGAGGGCGGTCCAGGTGATGCTGGGCCATGCCGACATCTCCACCACACAGATCTACACCCATGTGAGCCGGGAGCGCCTGAAGAAGGTCTATGGAAAGTTCCACCCCCGGGCGTGAATGAGTCTCACGTACCGCGTACCATGGCGGGACCACGGCATCCCGGCACGAAAGGATTCTGATCCATGCGAACTCTTTGCTACCAGCCTTTGAACACCTCGTTTGGAACCTTTCTCCTGGCCGCCTCCGATCAGGGGCTCTGCCGGTTGCACCTTCCCGGCGAAGCCGATTGGTCCGGATGGTTCGACAGGCATTTCGGGGGGCCTGCGTCTCCGGGTTGGAACGCCGCCCTGCGGCGTGCCACCTCGCAGTTGGAGCAGTTCCTGGCGGGAGAGCGGCGGGATTTCGATCTGGAGCTGGACCTGAGGGGAACGCCCTTCCAGATCGGGGTCTGGAACCAACTGCGATCGATCCCCTTCGGCGAGACGCGAAGCTATGCGCAGGTGGCGGCCGGGATCGGGCGCCCCGGGTCGTCTCGAGCGGTCGGCACGGCAACGGGCCGCAATCCCATTCCGGTCGTGGTTCCCTGCCATCGGGTCATCGGCTCCAATGGAAGCCTGGTGGGTTACGCCGGCGGCCTGAAACTGAAGCGGCGCCTGCTGGAGTTGGAAGCCGTCCCCGTTCCGGGCCGGGCCGACGAAGGGTAGAGGATTCGGGACTCGGAGGAGAGCTCTCGGCGCCGTCACTCCTCATCGTTCTGCGCCGGCGCCGGCACGGCCGGGTCGTCGGTCAAACGCCTCAACATTTCGTAGATTCGGATGATGCAGTGATCCACGATCCGTTCGCCGGCGCCCGTTTCGATTCGGGCCCAGATATTCTTGGCTCCATGGCCGCCTTCGGTGGCCGCACGAATGGTGGGGAAGTAGCTGAAAAAGCCGTTGGCGTACCCCAGGAAGAAACTGTCGGCGACCGGAGACCGCTCGCGCCAGTTCATTTGGAACTCGATAAACGGCTCGCCCGGCATCCCCATGAATGCGATTCGCTTGTTGATGAGAACGGTGGTGACGGGAACCCGCTTTTCCGGCTTGATCTCAGGCAGATAGTACTGGCGGAGTTCGGGTTCCACGCTCTCCTCAAAGGCTTTCATGTACTTTTCCACGTCCCAACGAAAACCGAATGTCAGCCAATCTTCGGAGAAATCGAGGCTCGCTTCAGGGGCCGGTTCGGTCCGGATCTTCCTGGCCACGCGAACGGCTTCCTTGCCTAAGGTCTCACCACTCCATTCCATTCTTCCGACCGGATCTTCTTCGAGAGGCACGCCCGTGTAGTAGGTGTCGATGTCACCGGCGCCGCCGTTCAGGAAGAAGGCCATGGTCTGTTGGCCGAAAGACTCTTCCACGGTATTGCACATGACTCCAGGGAAATCGGCCGAGTACTGCTTGAGGTTTGCCATCACCACCACGGGATGGCAGGCGTAGTTCACCAGTACGGCCAATGGCTTGCGGTCTTCGGTGTCTATGCGCAGGACTGCAACCGTGGGATCGAAGGGAGACGTTGGAATCTTGGTGGGGTTCCTGAACATCATGGTCACCGTGCCGTCCGGGTTCAGTTTTCTCCGGTTGTGACCGATGTAAGCGACTCCATAACCTGTACCCAACCACGCCTCTGCCGCCTGCCCGTAAGCTTTTTCAGTAGCTATTGCGATTTTCGCGACGGCGTCCTCTTGCCAAGCCACCATGCCGGTCAAGGGATGATTCTCATTGATGGGAATCATGGGAGCGGAGTGAGTGTGGGTCGCGACCATGAGCACAAAGGAGATTCCGCTGGATTCCTTGACCTGCCGGCGCAGACGATCCATCAAGGGTGCCTGGAAGACGCGGCAGAGATCGACCGTGATCAACGCCAGCCGCGTTTGATCGACCTCCAGCACCAGGACGCGTGCGTACAACGGATCATGGGCTCCGGTGGCCCGCGTCGTCCCGGAACCGAGCATGTATTTTCCAGGAGCCGGAGTAATATCCACCTTGGCCACCCCGGCCCTCAAGTTGGAACCCTGCACCCACGGGCTCACCGTCAGGCCCAACAGACAAATGCCAAAGCCAACCTTTTTCAAATTCGTCATTGGATTCTCCCCCGACGGCGAGCTGGCGATTATTGAGGCTTTTTTTGAAGACCACTCTCGATGGCCAGATGTTTTTCCCGCCTCATTTTCTGTTGAAGCGCCTCAAAGCGCTGAAGTTCTTCCAGGGCTTTTCCGGCGTTTCCCAATCTCTTGTGTATCTGGGCCAGTTGATAGCGGGGAGCCGGTTCATCGGGGTCCAGGGCGATCGCCCTTTCCAGGGCTGCTGCTGCCTCCTCCCAACGGCCCTTGCCCGCATATGCCTTCGAGAGTTCCATATAGGCTTGGGAAAGCTGGTCGTTGGCGCGCAACACCTTGTCGAGATGCAGAATCGCCTCGTCAAACTTCTGCTCCATGTTTTTGATGACCGCCAGGTTCAGGCGGGCGATCGGCAGGTCCGATTCCAATTCCAGCGCCTTCTCCAAATAGGGCCGGCCATCTTCGTACAGCCCCTTTTCCAGATATAGAATCCCCACGGCCTGGTTGAGCCCAGCCACGTTCGGATCCAGGGCGAGTGCTTTGTGGTACTCGTTCAGCGCCTCCTCCGGGCGGCCCTGGAAGACGTACGCCTCGGCCCGCACCTGGTGGGTACGGGAGGAACCGGAGTCGAGTTTCCGGAGCCGTTCGTAAATTTGCTCGAACTCGGCAAAATTTCTGGTGTTGAGGTAGGCCTGTGCCAGCATGTGAAGGACCGGGACATGGCCGGGATCCTTGCGGGTCACCTCCTGGAGCAAATCGATGGCCTCACCGAAACGGTTCAGCGCCAAATAGGATCCCGCCAGGCAGAGCTGAAGGCTGAGGTCCCCGGGACGAGCGGCGATGGCCCGCCCGAGAGGACCGAGTGCCTTCTCGTATTCGTAGAGAAGATAGTAGTCGAGGCCCAGAAAAAGGTTCGCCTCGACACGGTCGGGATCGAGCCGCAACGTTTTTTCGAAGGCTACGGTGGCCGCTTCATATTTCCCCTGGAAGTGGCGGGCAAGACCCAGCCCGTAGTGGGCATCGGCTCTATCGGGAGACAATCTCAATATGGCCAGATAGGCTTGCTCGGCTGAAACCCAATCCTGGCGTTTTGCCGCCTCGGAAGCCTGTTGGTAGTATTGCCCGAGCTTTTGCTGCTGGGGCGGGGTCTGAAGACCTGAAAGCAGGAGCCCCGAAAGCAAGAGGCCGACCAGCATTGCAAGAAAAACCTACCAAGCCCCGCAGTTGGCAGTCAATCAGGCCTACGCCCGTACCGGCCATCCGAAGGTTCGGTCCGCCTTGTCCTTGGCCTGTTGCCGACATTGAGGCTCAGGCTCGGCGTTCGAGTTCAGGTCGGGAGAGAAGTACGGTGTAGGAGGTCCCTCCATGTCCCGAACAGATTCACGGAGCGGGGGCCGGTCCCGCTCTCAATACCAGGTGAAAATCCTCTACACCCGAGTGCCCATGCGCGATGGAGTGGAGTTGGGGGTGAAAATAACGCGGCCGGACGCGGATGGCCGATTCCCGGCGATCATGGAATACAATCCTTACCGTCGCATCAGAAAACCCTTGGCCGACTATCGGGAGGAGTATCCCCCGGCCGTTCCCTACCTGGCCGAGCGCGGCTATGTCATTGCCCAATTTGACGTGCGCGGCACAGGCAATTCCAGCGGATGGAGCAAGGACATCTATTCTGCGGACGAGCGGCAGGACGGGTACGACATGGTGGAATGGATCGCCGCCCAATCCTGGTGCAACGGCAACGTGGGAATGATCGGCAAATCCTACAGTGCAGTCGTCCAATGGCAGGTGGCGGTGCAGGCGCCCCCGCATCTGAAAGCCATCATCGTGCGGTCGGCCAATGACAACGTCTATACGGAGTGGACCTATCCGGGCGGCGTCCTTCGCCCCTACATGTTCGACAGCTACTCCGCCCTGATGAACGCCTACAATTTCTCGCCTCCCGACCCGGACATCGTGGGAGAGAAGTGGAGCGGGATCTGGCAACAGCGTCTGGAAAACAGCCAGCCTTGGGGCATCGGGTACATTTCGAATCAACTGGATGGGAAATACTGGCAGGACCGGTCGCTGTCGACGAACTACGGCGCGGTCCAGTGTGCCGTTTTCGTCATTGCCGGCTGGTCCGACTGCTATCCCACGGCGCTGTTGCGTGCGTTCTCCAAGCTGGAGGTTCCCAATAAGCGAGCGTTGGTGGGACCCTGGGGGCACTGGTATGGCGAAGAAAAATGCGCCGTCCCCGGCCCCAGGATCGATACCCGCCCGCTCTACCTGAACTGGTTCGACCACTGGCTCAAGGGGATCGATAACGGTGTCATGGACGAGCCGCCGGTCACGTTCTTCGTCAAGCGGTACAGTCCGCCTTCCGCGCGCATGCCGCTGGAAGAGAAAGGCTTCTGGCGATCGGAGCGGGAGTGGCCCATCGCCCGGACGCGGCGCACGCCCCTCTACTTTCACTCCCACGGGAAGCTGAGCCCGGAACCCTGCGGGACGGCCGCTGAGGAGCGGGACGAGTACCCTTACAACCCTGCCGTGGGAATCACCTCGGGGATTCACTGGGGGGGAGGCATCCTGCCCTGGGGAATGCCCATCGACCAGCGCTGGGACGAGGCGTATTCGGTGACCTATACCACGCCTCCACTGGAAGCGGATCTGGAGGTGACGGGGACGCCTGCGGCTGTCCTCTACGTCTCATCCACGGCCGAGGTGGCCTACTTTCGGGTCAAGCTCATCGACGTGGCGCCGGACGGCACTTCCAAGCTGGTTCGCTACGGAGGCTTGAATGCCACCCACCGCGATTCCCACGTCGAACCCGAGCCTCTTACACCCGGGGAAGTGTATGAACTCAAGATAGACCTGAAAACGATGTCCTATATTTTCGGGACCGGTCACCGGATCCGGGTGGCCATTGCCAGTGCCGACATCCAGAATGCCTGGCCCACGGCCGAACCTGCCATCAATACGATCCATCGAGGCGGCCGCACTCCGTCACATATCGTGTTGCCGGTGATTCCCGAGCAGAATCCGGAGCTGCCCCAGCCCGATCTGGTGCGGTTGTCCAATGCCGACCCGGAAGACTTGTCCACACCGGAGGAATACTCCATCACCCACGACCTGGTGAATCAGAAGACAATATTTCGCATTACTCCGGTGCACTTGCCCGCATCGGCCGGTTTTGACCTGCAGCAGCATTCCAGCCTCACCGTTTCCACCCTCAATCCTGCCGAGGCGGTCCTGAAGGCCTATTGCGCCTACACTCTCAAGCAGTTGGGTTCAGACATAAAAGTAGAGGCCAATGAGCTGACCACGAGCGATGAGTCGACTTTTCGCCACTTGGTCCAGTTGACGATCACAGTCGACGGGAAGCTTCACTTCAACAAGAGCTGGTCTCGTACGGTGCCCCGGCTCTTGAACTGATGGCACCCCGTCAGGCCGGATTCGAAGGGAAGGACGGAAAAAGTGGCAGTGACTCTGTCCCCTTTTTCAAAACTCCTCGGAATGGCGAATGGCCCAGATCCAGGTCGCTCCCTCTTTTCCTCCCACCAGCCCGTCCCAGGTGGAGTTCAGGTACAGCGTCCGGCCGTCGTAGCCAAGCCAGGGGCAGGTGTCGGTTCCGGGAGTGTTGATGCGCGGGCCCATGTTCTGCCAGGGAGTCCATTGAGCGTTGACTCTTCGGCTGATGTAGAGATCCACACTGTCGCTGAGCGAATCATTCCTGCGCAACGGAAGAATGAGCGTGGTTTCGTCGGGATTGACGGCCACGTCGTTCTCGTCGCCGGCGCTGTTGACGACGGGGCCCAGATTGACGGGCTCTCCCCACCGGTCCCAGCCAGAGCCGATGCGATCGCTGGTGTAGACATCGAACCCCCCGTGCCCTCCGGACCGATTGCTGGAGAAATAGAGTCTTCTCAGGTCTTTGGAGAGCAAGGCTCCGAATTGGACCGTGTCCGGAAGACTGATGGGAGGACCCAGCAATTCGGCTGTGGACCAGGAGCCGTCGCGGAAATGGGAGACATAGACACCGGAGGATTTGCTGAAATCGTCGCTGCGCAGAAAAATCATCACGGTTCCGTCGGGCGACAGTTTGGCATCGGCTTCGTGGGACCCGGTGTTGACCTGCGGACCTGCATTGAAGGGTACGGACCAACGCCCGTTCTCCAGGCGGGAGAACCAGATATCGAGCCTTCCCCGACCCTCCGGATGGTCGTTTTGAAAGGCCAGAAGCCTCCCATCTTCGGTCTCACTAGCACAAAAGGGTTTGGCGTCTTTTGCAAGCGGGATCGAGAGCCTGGAAATGGCCAGCTCTTCATCCTGGCCATGGACGGTTGTTTCCAGGCTCAGCACCTGTAAAGCGACCAGTCCCGCTGTGATCACGCCCGAGCAGAGTAATCGCAAATACGGCATTCGATGGTTCCCCCTTTTCGGCCCGAGGATTGTTTCTCCTGTTTCAACGCCTCAGTTTCGTGAGTACTTGGCCTTTGCCTTGAGTTCTTCGAACCTCTTGAGGTTTTCTTCTGCTTTCCGGTCCTGCCGGAGCCTCTTGTAGAGGAGCCCGAGACGATAGTGGACTTCCTCCTCGAGCGGTTGGAGTTTGGAACTCAGCTCGTATTCCCGGCGTGCCTCCTCCAGTCTTCCGTGTCTTTCCAGCACCTTTCCCAGGATGAAATGGCAGGCCGCATCGTTGGCATCGACTGCGATGCCCCGCTGAGCCATCAGGAGCGCCGGCTCGAGCCGGTTGTGGCGCTCCAGAGCCGTGGCATAGACGTAATAGAGGAAAGGGTCTCTTGAATTGAGACTCAGCGCCCGCCCATAGGCCTCCAGCGCCTCGTCATAGGCGCCCAACTCCAGTTGGCTGTTTCCCAGGGCAACGTATGCGGCATAGAAATCGGGTCTGTTCTTCACCGCCGACGCCGAGGCGTCCCGGGCCTCCTCGAAACGATTTGCGGCATGATGACTTCGGGCCAGGGCCAGAAGCAGATCCGGATCGTCCGGGAATCGGACAATTGCATAACCGAGAAGGTCCCTGGCCAGCGGAAACAGGTTCTCCTTCAGCAGCTCCACTGAAATATCGTAGAGAAACTTCGGTTCGCGGCCCGTCGCAGGCATTCCCCGCTTGAGGGTATTGGAGGCCTCCGCCTCCAGACCCTGCTTCAGGTAGGCGGCGCTCAGGAGTCCATAAAACTTGAGGGGTGTTTTCGTTGCACCGCGGGCGTAGGGATCCAGCAACTGCACGACACGTGAATAGTCGGCCCCCAGGTAGCAGGCATAGGCCAGCCGATAGTTCACCGGGAACGAGGACTCTCTCCGCCGGACCAGCTCGAACTGGGCGATGGCTTCGGAAGCCAGGCCCCGTTCGATCATCCACGTCCCCACTCGTTTGTGGATGACGGTGTCGGCAGGCAGGATTCGCCGGAGCCGGGAGGCCAGGGGGACAGCCTCGCGTGTCCGCCCCAGGTCGAGGTAGATTTCGACCAGGTAGACGAGTATCGCCGGGTCGCCCGGTTGCAGATGATGAGCGCGCTCGAGAGCCGCCAGGGCGTGGGGCAGGTTGGCCTTCCTGAGATAGAGCAGGCCCAGGTTGTAGAAGGCGGAGGCCCTGCCGGGATCCAGCCTGGTCACCTGCTCGAACTGCTCGATCGCCTTCTCCTGATCGTCCAGGCGCAGATAGGTGACGGCGAGGTTGCCGTGGGCTCTCAAATCTCCGGGCTTCAACTCGAGAACCCGCTCGAATTTGGGCACGGCTTCGGCATAGCGCTTCATTCTCGAATAGACCATGCCCAGGCCACCGTGTAGGGAGGGTTCGTTGGGGTACCTGTCGAGCAGAGCCCGGAATGCTTTTTCAGCATCTGCGAGTTTGCCTTCCTGGAGCAGGCGAAAAGCCTGCTGCGGACTCTGCCCGGCAACCGCGTCCTGCAGGAGAAAAGCCACGGCCACGAGTGCCAGGAGACGATTCCATGTGATGCTGCGGGCTTGGCGGAACGTCCCCTTTTTCGTCAGGCTGGTGGTGCGGGACTCAGTCTTTGTCTCCCTCAATTCCGATGCCTTCCCTGATGGTGAGGAACTGATTGGCCGCGACCCCGGCGAACTTTTCCACCGAGCCATCGGGCCATCGGACTTCCAGATCCGTCTTTCCCGCGGGCCCCAGGCCGAAATGCAGTCGCAGGTCGCTCTGTGAAGCGTACGTCCCGCCACTGCGCACTTCCTTGATCAGTCTTCGCCCGCCGTCCGAGGCTGCCGAAACGCGCGTACCGATCGCACTGCGGTTCGAGCGGCTGCCGATGGCCAGAATGACGATCCAATTCCCATGTGGCCCGTAGTTCTTATAGAGGCTGGGTCTTCCGTTTTCGTTGTTTACCAGGATTTCGAGAGTCCCGTCGTTATCGATGTCTCCGAGAGCAATGCCGCGGCTCGTCTGTGGCTGCAGCAGATCCGCTCCGGACGATGCGGTCACGTCCACAAAGGTGCTGTTGCCCGTGTTCCGGTAAAGGACTTTCCGCTGCCTGTACCGGGACCGAAAACCGTGGCCGTCGATCTCCGGGTAGACGTGACCATTGGCGATGAAGATGTCGTCGTAACCATCCTGATCGTAGTCCAAAAATCCCACGCCCCAGCCAAGATATGCCAGGTTCACTCCCAACCCGGCTTCAAACGTCGCGTCACTGAAGGTGCCGTCGCCATGGTTCTTGTAGAGGCTCGACTTGTCGTCGGAAAAATTCGTCTTCACGATGTCCAGATCACCGTCGTTGTCGTAATCCCCGGCGTCGACGCCCATGCCGGCCTGCTCTTTTCCATCCCCGCTGTAGGCCACTCCCGCCAACAGGCCCATCTCGGAGAAGGTCCCGTCACGGTTGTTGCGAAACAGAAGATTGGGTGTCGAGTCGCAAGCGACGTAGACGTCGGGCCAGCCGTCGTTGTCGTAATCCGCCACCAAAACCCCTAGTCCGTATCTTTCACCGGCGGCGGTGATCCCCGCGTGCCCGCTCACATCGGCAAATGTCCCATCGCCTTCGTTCCGATAGAGATTGGAGGGCAGGCCCTTCAGGCCTCGAGGACCGCACATGACGGGAATCCCCTTCCACAGGCAGTTGGAATTCTCTCCGGGACGGGGAGCGGTCACCGGATCGAAATCGATGTAGTTGGTGACGAACAGGTCGAGGTCCGAATCCCGGTCATAGTCCAGGAACGAGCAACCCACGCCCCACAATCTGTGCTTCGTGTACAGCCCCGCCTTCCGGGTGACATCCGTAAAGGAGCCCTCTCCGGTGTTGCGGTAAAGAACATTGTTCCCGTAGTAAGTCAGGTAGAGATCGATCCAGCCGTCATTGTCGTAGTCTCCGGCGCACACTCCCTGGCCCCAGCCCGATCGCACCAGTCCGGCCTGGCCGGTAACGTCGCTGAACCGGCCGCTGCCGTCATTCCGATACAAGCGGTTGGAAGGCTCGGCGCTCTCCGCGAACCCCTCGCTCCGGCTGGCCGTCATCAGGAATATGTCGAGGTCGCCGTCGTTGTCGTAATCCAGCAAGGCACAGCCCGCTCCGGTGGTTTCCAGAATGGTTTCTTTCCGCTCAATGCCTCCCGAATAACAGACGAAATCACCCAGTCCGGCCTCGGCTGCAATATCCACGAAACGGGCCCCGGGAGGGATTGAACCGGACTCTTTTTGTGCCCAGGCAGAGACCCAAAGGAAGCAGAGAACCATCGGGACATGGATCGTCTTCTTAACCCGCATTTTTCACCAGGGGGCGTGACGATCGCGCAGGATTTTCGCCGGAGCGGCGGCTTTTAGCCGCCGACTCTTCATCATCCCCGCGTGCTCGCGACTGAGAGCGTAGTGGTGACTACGTTTGAGGGAGCATGTGCGCGCTGAGGGCGAAAAGACCAGCGAGCGCGCGCCCAGCGCAGTATGGCCCGGAGAAACCTTGGACAAATTAGCGTAAATGCTCAAATGCAGGCCCTTTTTCGTCATACGCATAGCGACCTGGTGAGAAATGCGGGTTAAAGCTCATGCGGGGCGAGCCGATCCAATGGCTTGGAATTGCAAACTATACGCAAGCGTAGCACAGCACCTGAGGTGGCCCTGTTTTTTTCTTGACCGTTGCTGACCAGACCGTGTAGGCTCAGCCGCAACTAGTGGAAGTTTTTTCCACGCCCGCCCGCTCGCCCGCCAAGGAGGATGAAATGATGCAGACCTCGCTCTGTACTGCCAAGATTGCTCTTCTGCTTTTTGTTCTGCTGGTGCTTGCCACCGCCGGCGCCCAAGGCCAAGTCAAGAGCACCATCTCAGGGACGATCAAGGATGACACCGGTGGCGTGGTGCCCGGCGTCGACGTCACGGCCACCCATCTGGGGACCAACATCGCCCGTTCGGTGGTGACCGGGGATACCGGTGGTTACGAAATTCCTTTCTTGGATCCTGGAGTCTATCGAGTGACGGCTGAGATGGCCGGATTCAAGACGGCTGTCGAACCGGGTGCCGAACTGGACCTGGCCACGAAGCTTCGCGTCGATTTGACGCTGCAGGTGGGAGAGATCGGGGAGGAGGTGGAAGTCCGGGCAGCGGTGCCGTTGGTCGAGACCGAGACCTCGGAAGTCGGGGGGACGATCAAGGAAGAGCAGATGCGCCAGTTGCCGCTGCTCACCCGCAACTACCAGGCCTTGGCGACCTTGTTGCCCACCGCCGTCACTCCCGTTCCCAGCGCCACCGGATACATACCGAATCAGAACCGCGGCAATTACTACCAGCTTGCCGGCCAGCGGGGGGCTTATACCTCGTACACCATAGACGGAATCGACTCGAATACGGTTTGGATTCAAACCCAGTCGGCCACCCCGTCCTTGGATTCGCTACAGGAATTCAAAGTCAAGAGCCATAATTTTTCGGCTGAACAGGGCCGGGGATCGGTCCAGTTCATCACCACCACCAAGAGCGGCACCAATGAATTGCGTGGCGCGATCTACAACTACAATCGAAACGACATCTTCAACGCCAACAGCTTTTTCAGCAACCGCGCCGGGGCGGACAAGAACGCATTCAACTACAACCAGTTCGGCGCCAACGTCGGGGGACCCATTCGCGTACCGGGCTACGATGGCCGGGACCAGACCTTCTTCTTTTTCGCCTACGAAGGAACCCGTTTTCGCCAGAGTGCGACCGCCTTTGGGAGATTTCCCGACCCCAGGTGGCTCCAGGGCGATTTCTCCTCTCTGGGGCAGACCATTTACGATCCCTATACGACGGTCGAGGATGCAAACGCGCCGGCGGGATTCACCCGGCAACCCTTCCCGGGAAACCAGATTCCCAGCAACCGCCTTAGTCCTCAGGCCAAGACCCTGGTCGGTCTGGACCTGATTCCGAGTCCCACCCACGACGAGGGGACGACGCTGCCTGGAAACAGCAACTTCCTTGGAACCAAGTCGGACCCGGAGGATATCAACTTCTGGACCGTGCGCATCGATCACGTTATCTCCGACAGCGATCAGATCTACGGGCGCTACATGGAGTCGATCGACCGCAAGAGAAGAGGCAACGTGGTGCCTCTCTCCGGCACCAACAACGACAACAACATGCACAATGCGATGATGTCGGAGATCCATACGTTTTCGCCCACCACCGTCAACGAGCTGCGCGTCGGATACAACCGGGGAAACTGGTTCGGAGGACAGGACGGATCGGGAGATGTGGACTATTCGTCAGACGTTTTCGGATTCAAGAACATCGGCGGCTCGCCCCTCGGTTTTGGACTGCCCAGCTTCGGCTGGAGCAACTACACCCGCGTCGGGCCAACCCCGGACGCACCTTTCGGTGCTCTGAACAACACCTACCAGATCTCCGACAACCTGATGACAAGGTATGGGAATCACTCGATCAAACTCGGCTTCGATATCCGGGAGATTCGCATGCGCTGGCTGGCTCAGGCCGGCATCCGGGGGAACTTCACCTTCAACGGGATTTTCACGCAATTCCCGGGAGATACTGCGTCGGGCAGTCCATTTGCGGATTTCATGGTGGGACAGGCGCAAGAAACCTGGGGATTGGCCGGCAACGGCACCGGTTACTTCAATCAGAAGCTGTGGGGGTTCTACCTGCAGGATGACTGGAGAGTCTCCCCCGAGCTGACCGTGAACATGGGCCTGCGCTATGAGTACTACGAACCCTGGAATGCGATCCGGGGAGATTACGCGGTTTTCGATTTCGTGGCTCCTCCCGGAAGCTGTTTTCAGCACACGACTCCTTGCCCACCCACTCCCCTGGACGCCGCCGAGCCGGGCGAGAGTTACTACAATGCCGACCGAAACAACTGGGGCCCGCGAATCGGTCTTGCGTACTCCCCCTTCGGAGACAACAGGACGGTCATTCGCGCCTCGTATGGCATCTTCTACTCTCCACCGGACGCCACCGACCAGGTCAACGGGGCCCTGAATCCGCCCTCCAACGTCCTGCGGTTTATCAACCCCAAGACCTTGTTTACCGATCTGGACACCAATGACATGTCCAAATTGTTCCCGGTTGCCGATATCTCACGTGCGGATTTCCCCCAGATCACCGGACCCACGTGGCATCCCTCACTGGCCGGCGCCACGCTGCATTCGGTCACCCGGAAGTTCGACGACGCCATCATCCAACACTGGCAGTTGACCGTGCAGCGGGAAGTCGTCAGAAACCTGCTGGTGGAAGTGGGTTACGTGGGTTCACACGGATACCATGGCCAGCGCCGCATCAATTACAATCAGGCTCAGTTGGATCCCCCGGGAGTCACGACACCGTTTACGACACGGCTGCCTTATCCGGACCTGTCGAATTTCACCTTCATCATGGAGCACAGCGCCCAGAACAACTACAATGCCGGCCTGTTGCGCGTGGAGCGGAGGTTTGACCGGGGCCTCTCGTTCATCTCCTCCTACACCTTTGCCAGGACGCTTGATGACTACGGCAACCTCAACGATGCCACCGGATTCTGGGCCCAGAATTCGTATGACAAGAAGGCCGAGAAGGGCTTGTCCCAGTTCCACGCCAAACACCGGCTCAGCGTCGGGTACATCTGGGAAATTCCGGTGGGTCGCGGCAAACGCTTCGGGGGCGATATGCACCCGGTGATCAATGGAATCTTAGGCGGCTGGCAACTCAGTGGAATCACCACATTCCAATCCGGGAGCCCCAGGATCATTCGACCGTTCCCTCGGGATTGGAGCAACACGGGTCAGTTCTGGTGGGCAACCCGGCCGGACAAGGTCCGGACAGGCAAGGTGAAGACCCTCGATCCTCGCGCCAACAACCTGCGCTGGTTTGACGTGAACTACTTTGCGAATCCGGAGGTGGGAACGTTCGGCAACACGGGCCGTGGCGAGGTCCTGGAGCCGGGAATCCGCAACTGGGATCTCAATATCTCCAAGAGTTTTCACATCGGAGAAACGGCCAGGATACAGTTCCGTGCCGAGGCCTATAACGCCTTCAACCGCGCCCAGTTCTTCGGTTTCGGCAACTCCGTAGGATCGAGCAATTTCGGAATCATCTCCGCGACGCGTCCACCAAGGAACATCCAGTTGGGACTTCGCTTGGAGTTCTAGTCCAAGGAGAACACTGGGAATGAAAAAGGGGCGGTCTTCCGCCCCTTTTTTCGTGGACCGCCGGTCACTACCAGAGGACCACAAATACGACGTAGCCCGACGTGCTCAGTACTGCGGCGGCCCAGAGGGAAGGGGATGCCCACCAGGGAACGCCGCCCGGAAACGGTGATAAGGCAATCTTCCTGACCGTTCCTTGGGAGCGCGCCAGCCAACCGGAGGGCCGAGTCGTCCTTGGGGCCGTTCCCCGAGCAGCCGCCGGAGATACGGCGCCCAGGATCATCGATGCGATCAACATGGAGGCGGCCGTCACGCCGGTCGTCCAAAGGTACGCTACGAAATTGTCCGTCAACCACAGCGGAAGGTGGGTTTCCAGCGCGACTACCGTCAGCCGGAAGGCGGGTCCGGCGATCAGGCCCACAAGGCCGGCGCGCCGGTCGACTCTCGTCGTTGAGCCGACCAGGTACACGGTCATCAGAGGGGTCACGAAGATACTGGTGATGCCGACGAAGAATTCCACGATGTTCTCAGCGCGAAGGATAAAGGGAACGTAGAGAAACGTGATGGCGACGATGACGACGGTGGCCATCCGGCTGACGATCACATAGTGACGATCATTCCTGTCGGGCACCAGGAGGCGAGCGTAGATGTCACGGGTGAAAAGAGCGGACAGGGCCACTCCGATGCCTTCGAAGGTGCTGACGGCGGACGCGATCATTCCGGCGACGACGATGCCCTTCAGTCCGGAGACCAGGTATTGATCGACCAGCCGGGGATAGATCAGGTCCGGGTTGGACAGGCCGGGAACCAGTGCCCTCCCCAGCAGTCCCAGCGAGCTGCTGAAGTATCCTGAGAGAATGATCAGCGTGGTGCCCGCTACGACGGACATCTTCAGATCCCACAGGGACCGGGCGCCGAACATCTTCATGGTCTGAGTGTGGTTCACCACAAAATAGCCGGTGGCAATCAGGCACCATCCGATCACCACCACAATTGGATGACTGCTCGCATCACCCCGGCTTCCGATGTGCAGCAACTCCTCTGCTTCTCGCTCACCGAGCTGCCCGACCAGCGCGGCCCGGGTGCCGGCCCAACCCCCGGCTTCCTGCCAGATGACGGACCAGAGCACCAGAGTCGAGAAGAGCATGAGTGCGCCGAGCAGAACGTCTGCGGCGGCAATCGTTTTCAGTCCCCCCAGGCGGCGTAAAAAGTCGTTGCCGCAGTCAACCCGACGATCAGAATCCAGGCGCTGTCGGACGGGAGGTCAGCCACTTCGGTCAGCATGAGGTGCAAGGCCACCGCGATGGTCGCCAGGGTGGCCGTCCGGTACTGGATCTGAACCAGAACGCTGATGATCCTCGCCGAGATTCCGAACCGGTGCTCGAGGTATTCCGCGTTGGTGAACAGCCCCGCCCGGTACATGCCCGGCATGACGACATAGGCGGCGATCATGCCGCCGACGCCGACCCCGAACACAACTCCGGTGAACATCACCAGGCCATTCTGGTAGGTGGCGCCGTTGACGGCGACGTATTCGCCGCCGTCCACCGAGGTTGCGAACATCGAGAGGCCGATCAGCCAGAAGGGCAGGCTGCGTCCGCCCAGAAACCAGTCCACGTCGGAGTGCGTCTTGAGCGACCGGATGGACGCGTAGCCGAAGATCAGGAGATTGAGAGCGATTACTATGAACCAGTCGATTCCCGCCATGAGCCATCCGTCTCGAACTCGCCGACCGCGGCGAGGAGATGTAGTATAAATCTATTCAAAGCCTTCCAACCCCTGAGAGTGAAACGGCGGGAAATCATCCAACCATGAAACCTTTACACTGCTCCATATTCTTCGTCCTTATCCTGGTCATGGCCGCTTCGGGAACTCTTCCCGGAGGAGCCGCCGGGGACTTTCGGGCCTCCTGTGTGAAGGTGGATATCACCCCGGAAGAATCGCTCTGGCTCTTGGGCTATGGCCCCAGGAAATCCGAGGGCGTCCACGACCGCATCTACCATCGAATCGCTGCAATGGATGACGGGAAGACGCAGTTCTTTCTCGTCTCCTCGGACCTGGCCGCCATTTCTCCTGCCTTCTACGAGCAGTTTTGCAGGGAATTGGAGCAGGAGACGGGAATCCGGTCCGAGCAGGTGTGGTGGACCCTGACTCACACCCACTCGGCTCCCGAGGTGGGCTCGCCGGGCCTCATCAGGAGCATGCAGCCTGAGAGGTTCTTGCATGAGCACAACCCTGAGTATTCCGAATGGGTGAAAGCCCGGTTGATCGAGGGCATTCGGGAGGCTCGGTCAAAACTGGAAACGGCGCGCCTGGGAGTGACGACCGGTCATTCGATGGCGAACATCAACCGGCGCGCCATCGATGTAGACGGGCGTGCCTCCTACGGAATGAACCCGGAGGCAGCGGTGGACCGCCAGATCGGACTGATTCGGCTGGACCGGACGGACGGGTCGCCGCTGGGCCTGATTGCCGTTTATGCCATGCACGGGACCGTTCTCGGGGCCGAGAACCTCCTGATCAGCGGAGATGCACAAGGGATTGTGTCCGAATACGTCGAGGAGAAGGTGGGTGCGCCGATGCTGCACGTCAACGGTGCAGCCGGGAATATATCCCCTCTCTACAGCACCTATCCGGATTTCAAGAAAGGTCACATTACCCAGTTCAACGTCTTGCTGGGGGATCGAATCCTGCAAGCGAACCGCTCCCTGAAGACCGGCACTTCAAAGGTCGTCTTGTGGACTGGAGAGACGGTCATCGAGACCCCCCGCAAGCCCGGCTTTGGCTGGGTCGAGGAACTGGCGCACTACCTTCGAGAGACGGAAACCGGAGCGAGCCTGGTTCGCGTCCCGGTCCGTTTCCTGAAGATCAACGATGATCTCGTCCTGTGGACAGCGCCGGTCGAGCTGTTTTGCGAGATCGCCATCAACGTACGCAACCATTCTCCGTTTCCCTACACCTTCTTTGCCGGATACACGAATGGTTTCCTGGGGTATCTGCCCACCCGGCAGGCTTTCGCGGAAGGCGGCTACGAACCCGGCCGCGTCTCGCCCTTCACCGAGCAGGTCGAGGACGATTTCACCCAGGGAGTGAGCACTTATCTTCAGGGGATGCCCCGGTAGCGACTCGTTCCGCCAACACGATGATTGTCGACACTCACGCTCATGTCTGGCCGCATCCGGGCCGTGATGAACATGGAACGGTCGCGGAGCGGATGCGATTCCAACAACGGCACATGCTCTGGCATATGCAGGGGATTCGCCGTCTTTCCGACCAACATCGGGTGAACCGGCGAACGCTGCATGACGGTCTGGGAACCGGCCTGAGCAACATGCTGGATGTGAACTTCCGGCCGGGTGAGCATGGCCGTCTGGTCTGGACCCATGAGGGCGAGGACTACTACGTGCAGTGGATGCCCGCCGCCTTGCAGGCATTCGAGGCGCCGGCCGACCTGATGATCGCACAGATGGATGAGCTCGGTGTCGACGTCGGCGTCATTTCCCGGGCCCACATCTACGGCCGCCTCAATGACCTGGTGGCGGACGCCATGAATCGGTTTCCCAGCCGCTTCGTGGGCGCAGCCGAAATCGACGAATGGCGGGCCTATGAAGACAGCCAGATCGCGGAACTGACCCGATGTGTGGAAAGCCTCGGTATGCGGGCGCTATATTTCGACGGCACCGAATCTTTCTTCATGGTCGATTACAAGACCTACTATGACCAACCCGAATTCAGGACGTTTTGGCAACAAGTCGCCAGCCTGGAGATTCCGGTCCTATGGCACCTGCGGTGCCGCAACGAACTCAGTCCGGCCGATTTTGCCAATGAGTTGCAGGTGTTCAGAGCATTTGTCGAAAAATGGCCCGACATCAATTTCGTCATCACTCACTGTTTCGAGATGAACCACTTCGAGAACGACCGGCTCAGCAGCCTCGCACTGGAACTCTGCCGCCTTCCCAATATTCATTTGGAACTGCTGTTCCCGATCATGAACGGCGCACGCTGGGAGTACCCGTATCCCCAGGCGCAGGAAATCATCAAGCAACTCTATGCTGAAATCGGCGCCGGCAAGATCATGTGGGGATCGGATATGCCGGCCGTCGAGCGCGTTTGCACCTACCGCCAGTCGTTGGATTATCTGCGCTGCCACTGCGGCTTCATCGCCCCGGACGACATGGAAAAAATCCTGGGCGGCAACGCGATGAATCTGTTCGGTATCGACGGACCCTGAAACGAAGCCGTATCCAGTCCGTTCCGGCACTCCGATTTACCGTTGGAGTACTCGGAAACAACCGATCACAGCATGGGTTGTAGCCGATCTGGCGTTGACAGCAGGGTCAACGGCACCACAAATACAGGGAGAGCTCAGGTGTCCCAAAAGCATCCCCGTGATGACGGCTGCGATACGGATTCGATGATTTGGAACGCCAAGTCGTTGAAACGGGTGGTGGAGGAACTGACAACGGCACGGGTGCGAGGTTGGGCCATCGGACCCCTGGCTTTCCCAGTGAGCGTGACCGGCAGGGGCGATCCGAGTTGTCGTTGGCCTGGCTTGGTCAGAAGAAGGGTACGGTATAGGCTCCGGAACGACGTTCAGGCTCCGCCAGCGCCCCGCGGCAGAGCGGGGATTTCTTCAAACGGGGGGAGTGGCCGTGACCTTCGAACGAACCTGCGCTGGCGTGTCGATCTCGACGGGTTAAGATGAAGAGAATAGGAGAGCGAGTGCCCAGCGGATACGACATCATGGCGGGAATCCTCCAACCAGAAGAGGGACGACTCAGAGCGGAGCTGACGGATTCCCGATGTTCCCCTACCTGCATTGCTCGAGCGAATCTGGGACACGCTGAGAGAAAACGACTGCACGTGAAGCCCCGATGGAGTCACCTGCTGGCACCCTTGTCAACACCTGACTTGAGCACCTCTGATTTGCTACAAGTTATCTCCACGCACCTGAGACACGGAACCGGCCAGTCTTGGAAAGGGAGACAGTAATGACCAGACACTTGACCGCAATCGTGGAACGCGAGGGTGATGGCTATGTGGCTATCTGCCCGGAGGTAGATGTCGCGAGCCAAGGGGAGACGGTGGTCGAGGCGCGCGACAATCTTGCCGAGGCCCTCACCCTGTTTTTCGAGACCGCGTCCACCGACGAAGTCAACCGCCGTCTGCGTGGCGAAGTCTATGTGACCCAGATCGAGGTCGCGGTTGGCTAGACTGCGCGTCCTGTCCGGTCGCGAGGTGTGCCGCATTCTCGCTGCCAATGGGTTCACGGAGGCGAGGAGGCGCGGCAGCCACATCGCGATGCAGAAAGCGGATGACGATGGAACGATCACCGTTCCAGTGCCCAATCACCGAGAGCTACGCACTGGCACGTTGATGTCGATCATTCGCCAGTCCGGCCTACCCCGTTCGGAATTCGAGGTGCGATCATGAGATCAACTGTGCTGGCCGCCGGAGCTCCGGAGGAAAGAGCTCGAGCTGTCGCTGAGTCGATCCCGGTCAGCGAGCACCTGGCCACCAAGCAGGGCATCGTAGTTCATGACCCGAAAATGTGGCGGTCAGCAGGTCTCAACGGGAGACACCTTCCCCCGATGCCTCCAGGCCTCAATTTAAGAGCAGCTAACACCCATGAAAGCATATAAATACCAAGACGAGACGTTTCAGTTGGATGACTCCAAGGGGTGCTACGTGCAAGTTACCTACAAGTACCTGACGGGGTACTTGGGGGTGAATCTCGCGGCCCGAGCGACGGATCAGAATCCGTATGTGTGGGACACCGACAAAAGGCCCGAGTTTTACGTGATGCGCGATGGGTTGAAGTACGGTTTTAGCAGCGGCGTTACCTTTGAAGAGAACCTTGACGCTCTCTGTCGTCGGTTGTTGCAGGAGTTCCGCCTGGAAGAAGCCGCCAAGAAGTTCGACCGCAAAAAATACTGTGCCGAACTTCACAATCGCGTCAAGAATCTGCCGGAAGCAGAGAGGACAAACCTCTACAGCCTCAAATAAGCTGATTTGATTTCTCCTGGACCGCGCAGGTTGGCCTCAATCGCAACACCTGTGGCTCCTGGGAGCGGAACTCCCCGATCTTGCCCATCAGGGCGTGAGCACCCGTATAGTCCCCGGCGGCCACCAATTCTTCGACCTGGGCGGGATACTGCTCCATCTGCGTCTGGACGGATCCCCGTCCACACTGCATTGCACAATAGTGGGACCGCCCCACCAGACTCAGTTGGGCTCTTCACTCGTAGTGACCGCGATCAGACCCAGTTCCTCCCATTCCTGCAACTGCTTTCTGATCGGGTCCACCATTTTCGGATTGCGATTCACCTGCAGGAACTGGCGAAACTCGTTGGCCGCTGCGGCGACATCCCCTTTCTTGACCATGATCATTCCCAAGAGGTAATGGGCCACGGGGTAGTTGGCGGCCTCGCTACTCTGCCTGACGTGACGAATTCTCTCTTCCGCCAATTCGAACTGTCCCAAGGAAACTTCCGCCACGGCGTTGAAGTAATAAGCCTGTGTCAGATCGGGGCTGAGTTCTATGACTCGATTCGTAAGCTGGGCCACATCTTCCCACTCCTGTCGTCTCACCTGAATCTTGGCGAGGGTGAGATAGGGGGTGATGTAGTTTGGCTCCTCGGCCACCGAGCGCCGGAATGCCTCCCGGGCTCCGGACCCGTCCCGAAGCGCCAATCGGACTTCCCCCAGGAGATTCCAGGCCTCGGAAAATTGGGGATACCGTTTTACGGCTCGTTCCAGACTCCGTGCCGCCCTTGAATAGTCGGTCTTCTTTTTTCTGAGCTCTTTCACCGCCTTGTCAAAGGCTTGTCTGGCCTTTTTGGGTGCCTGCAGTGTGCTCCTGCTGACGACGGTGCCGTGACCGCTTCCGAGACGGTACAAGACGATCAGCCCCACGTCCGGATTGTCCAACGACTTGCGGAGTCCCAGGGGAACCTTTTCGGATCGAAATCCCGGCAAATGGGCTTGCAACTCGCACGTCGCCAGGTTCAGTGAATCGAAGCTCAACGGATGACCACCGCCAAAGTTCTGTTCCTTGGCGCTGAGCTTTCTGGCATTGGAGCCGAAGAGATTGGACGGAGGCGTCGATACACTGGCGTCCATGGAGGCTGTCGGAACAACCTGCCTTGAAGTTCCTATTTCGAAACTGAAAGTACCGCTGGCCGAGGTGTAGCTTTGCCGGTACACGGACCCGTTGCAAACCAGGTCGACGAGAACTTGCTCGGTCGGCACGATTCCATCATCCGTAACGACTTTGCCCTGAATATAGACTGGTCTTTGGCGGCGACCCTGATCGATGGTTTGTCCCTCCCTGCGGAACTCAGGCGGTTTCTTTTCGGACGGTTGTCCCTGTTGCTGAGCTGCGCCGGGCGCCACCAGGAAAGGGAGCAGGCAAACGGCAATAGAGGATATCTTGAACATCGGCGACCTACCTTAGTGGATGTGTCTCAGAAGGCCAATACCGTATCGTGCTAGTAGAATACTACTCCTCATGCCGCCACGATGGAAAGCAGAAGACCTCCCGGTGCAGGTGGCCGGGATCGATCGGGGGCCACCCCGTGACACCCACGCCATGTCCCGGCGGTCGACCGGGTCAGGGTCGGTTTCCAATGAAGAGGGCACCCACAATGGGTGCTGGCCATTGACTGCCCGGTGAGCAGTGGATAGGATTGTGCCCAATTAGACTCTAAGTCGTTTCTTCCATGAGAGTTATCTGCCTGGCAGCGTTGGTGGCCCACTCCCTGCTGTCTCTTGGTTTTTCAGTTGGTCTTGCACCTGTTCAGAGCAAGAAGGAGCAGGAAAGGCAAGCGCAGGAAGAGCGGCAGGACCATTTCGAGCGGTGGCTGAACGAGGATGTCGTTCACATCATCCTGGAAGAAGAGAGGACGGTCTTCGAGAAGCTGACGACCCCGGAGGAAAAAGAGCAATTTATTGAACAGTTCTGGCTGCGGCGCGATCCGGACCGGATCACGGCCGTGAATGAATTCAAGGAAGAACATTATCGCCGAATCGCCTATGCAAACGACAATTTCTCAAGTGGCATACCGGGGTGGAAGGTAGACCGGGGCCGTATCTATATCATTCACGGCCCACCCGCTGAGATTGAACGTTATCCGTCGGGCGGCGTTTACCAGCGACCCTTTTATGAAGGAGGGGGCACCACCAGCACCTTCCCCTTTGAAATCTGGCGCTATCGCCATATTGAAGGGATCGGAAACGACGTCGAGTTGGAGTTCGTCGACAACAGTCTCACGGGCGAATACCGGCTGACCATGGTTCCGGACGAAAAGGACGCTTTTCTGCGTGTCCCCGGAGCCGGAAAGACGGTCGCCGAACAGATGCGGTTGGCCACCAAGAAGGACCGTCCCTACTTCACTCCCGGCAATTCGCAGCGCTATCCCTTCATGAACCAGCGTGCCAAGGACAACCCTTTCGTCCGGTACGAGACGTACGCGAGGGTGCAACGGCCCTTGCAGATCAAATACAAGGATCTTCAGGAACTGGTGAAGGTCGGTATCTCCTACGAGACGCTTCCCCTGGAGACTCGTCAGGACTACTTTAGACTGAACCAGCAGAAGGTTCTGGTTCCGGTCACGATTCAGGTGGAGAACAAGAACCTGACCTTCAAGCAGGAAGAGGGCGGATACGTTGCAGAGGTGGCGGTCTATGGCCTGGTCACCAGTATTACCAACCAGGTTGTCGCGGAGTTTGAAAACGACCTGATCATTTCCTACCCGCCGGAAGTCTTTCAGCAGGCCCTTCAAACGCATTCCCTGTATCAAAAGCACCTCATACTGGACCCCAGGATGCGCTACAAGATCGATCTGGTGGTCAAGGATCTCCGGGGCACGAAGGTCGGCGCCGTCCGCCGGGCCATCATCTCGCCGTCCTTTCCGAAAGAGAAGCTCGTCGGCAGTTCGTTGATTCTGTCCCAGTTTATCCGGCAGCTCGGCGAAATCCCCAAGGACGACCAGATGTTCGTTCTGGGAGACGTCTGGATTCATCCCAGCCTGAAGAGAGAATTCTCCAGCGACGGGCGTCTGGGGGTTTACCTGCAGATCTACAATGCGGCGCTGGATCAGACAGACGAGACGCCCTCACTCGAAATCAGTTACAAAATCTCTTCCCAGAACGGCGAGGTCTATACGGAAACTCTGGACCAGAATGGACAATCGATCCAGTTTTATTCCCCTCGGCGAGTCGTGCTGATCAAAGGGTTGCCTCTGAGACACCTGAAGGCCGGAAAGTACCGCGTCCAGGTCCTGGTTCAGGATCGCATCAGCGACGAGAAGGTGACCGCGGAAGAATCGTTTGAAGTCGTGAAGAGCCCCCAGGCCAGCTCAGGTTAGTTCGCGAACCTCGCCCCGTTCCAGTTTTCAACCCTTCGCAACCTCCGGCATTCGCCGGAAGATCCAATGTACAATCCGGCGAAATGTTCGAAGCCCACTGCGGAAGCGGCCGGGAGGATACTGTGAAGTCGACTGACAACGACCTTCAAAGAGGCTCAGGCCCCGAGGAACTGATGAAAGCCCTGGACGAGGCTCGGGTCCCGCGCCTGAACCCCATCCTCACGCTCCTGGTCCTGCAACTGCTGGGTCTGGCGTGGCTCTTCCTGGTTTCGAAGGCCCTCGGCGGGTGACCGGAAATCACGCCGGTAGCAACTGAAATGCTTCTCTGGTCTCTCGTTCTCCTCTACATCGCAGGCCTCATGGTTCTCGGGGCGGTCCTGTCCAGAAGGATCCGGGGCGTGGAGGATTTCCTGGTCGCGGGCCGGAGGGCGAACCGGTGGATGATCAGCCTCTCCATTCTGGCCACCTGGGTCGGTGTGGGTACCTTCGTCGGCGGCACGGGCGGCTCCTACGACCTCGGAATCTCATTCTATTGGATCCATTTCTCCTACATGGGGGCCACCGCCTGGCTGGGCCTCTACGTCATCCCCAAGGTTCGGCGCACCGGTGTCCTGACCGTGCCTCAGCTCGTAGACAGGCTCTTCGGCGCCCGGCACAAGCTGGTGACATTGATCCTGGTGTTCATCGGGGATATGGGTGCGATTGCCGGAACCATCCTTGCCAGCGTGATCCTGATCTCTTTCTTTCTGGGTATCGGCTTCGTTCCGGCGCTGATGATGGTCCTGGGGGTCACCATCGTCTACGTCTTGCTGGGTGGTCAGTGGGCGGTGCTCTGGACCGACTCCATCCAGGCCGTAATGCTGACGGCAACTGGCATTTCGATCTTCGTCATCGGAGTGACAAAACTGGGTGGATGGACCGGGTTCACGGGACGGCTTCCCGCAGAGATGGTCTCTTTCACCGGGACGCTGGAATTCGGAACGATGGCCGGCTGGGTCGTCGAGGGAATCGTGATCGCCATGGTCTACCACGCGCTGTTTGTGCGTGGTTTGTCGGCCAGGAGCACCCGGGAGGCGCAACTCGGCTTCTTGTACGGCGGCATTCTGTGCACCTTCTTCTACATCCTTCCCCACGCTTTGGGCCTCTTGGGTCGCGCCTCCTTCGGTGTTGGAACGGAGCCCAACCACGTTTTCTTCCGTCTCATGTCAGAGGGACTGCCCGTCCTGCTGGTGAGCTTCGTGCTCGCCGGGGCCATCGCCGGCGCCATGTCCACGCTGGACAGCGCCCTGATGTCGGTGGCCTCCTACCTGACCATCGACCTGTACCAACGCCATATCAAGCCGGCCGCAACCCAGGGCGAAATGGTGACCGCGGCGCGCGTCGCGGTGGCGGGAAGCGCGATCCTGGGGGGCCTGTTCGCCTATGCCCTGCCCATGACCCTCGAAGTCTTCCTGGTGGGCCAGCGGGTTCTGGGTTCGGCGCTTGCTCCCGTCCTGGTCGGCTTGATCTTCCACCGGCCGCTGCGGCGAATGCCCGCGACGGTGCTGTCCGCCATGGTCGCCGGGGCGAGTGTGACCATTCTGTTCACCTGGTTGGGCCAGCAGAGCGCCGCCGAGATCAAGGGGATCGCCTACGTCTGGCACTGGCATCCCTGTATCCCGGGGACGGCGGCGACGGTGCTTGCGCTGTTGGTTGGTGCAAGGATGGAGAGGCCTCCCGCTCAACCTGGGATGCCACCTGAAAGAGCAGGCTCTCGCGAAAACGCCGGCCGATGAGCTGCATTCCGATCGGCAGGCCATTGTCACCAAATCCACAGGGAACCGACATAGCGGGAAAGCCCGTGACGTTGAGAGGGCAGGTGTTGCGGTTCATTTCAATCGAACCTCTCCCTTCCCAGGACCCGGCCCGGCTTGACGGAGTCAACTTGATGGCCTTCAGGGGAGTAGTGGGAGTGACCAGGACATCGTACGCTTCGAACATCTCGTCCAGATTTTGCGTCATGGCGAGCCTCAGGTTCTGGGCCCTGGAAAAATAGACGCTGCAATACTCGCGCCTGAGATATTTGCCCATGACCATCCAGACTTTGAGCAGGGGAGGGAATCCGTCGCTGCCGGCTCTGCGGGCCCTGCCGAAAGCCTCCTGCCAATCCGGGTCGCACATGCCCCCCCGCCAGTAGCCTTCCAGGTCCGACTCGACCATGGCCGCCAGCGAATGCCCGATGATGGACAGCAGAACCGGCCAGGCGTTCTTCCACCAGGGAATGGAGACCTCTTCCACGGAGGCGCCGCGGGCTCGCAGCTTTCCGGCGGCTTCCCAGACCGCTCGGCCGACATCAGACTCCGACTGATTCCAATCCATGGACTCTTTGATGACTCCCAGCCGGAGACCGGAGACGTCCTCCTGGAGAGCCTTGCTGTAGTTCTCGACCTGTATGGGTCCCCGAACCCACTGCGGGTCTCTGGGATCCTCTCCCGCTATGGCTTCCAGGGTCAGCGCCACGTCCCGCACCGATCTGGCCATGGGGCAGACCTCGTCCAGGGTGTGGTCGAGATAGGAAAGGCCGAAGGCCGGAACCAAGCCATGCGTGGGCTTGATGCTGACGACTCCGCACCAGGATGCCGGGATGCGCGCGCTGCCTCCCTCGTCGACGCCCAAGGCGAGATCGACCTCGCCGGCCGCCAGCGCCGCCCCGCTGCCGCCCGATGACCCGCCGGCGGAACACTCGATGTTGTGGGGGTTGCGGACCGGGCCGAAGTCGCTGGTTTCGTTGGTGCCGCCCATGCCGAAACTATCCATGTTCAACTTGCCGACGATGGTCGCGCCGGCATCCAGAAGGCGCTCGGTCACCGTGGCGTCGACGCCGGGGACGTACTCGGCAAGGAGGCGCGAGCCGTTGGTCATGGGAACGGCGGCCACCCTGATGTTGTCTTTGAGTCCGACAGTCTTACCGGCCAGCTTCCCGGTGGGCGCACCCTTCACGCGGCATTTTCGAATGAAGGCGTTGCAGGGATCCTCCTCCGGTGACGGCCGGTAGCCTGGGTCCCGATCCTCGTATTTGACCTTCAATCCGGAGACACGCAGATCTTGGAGGCGCTCCACGTCCACAAGCATTCCATTCAGAAGGGACCCGAGGTCGGCAGCCTCCTGTTGGGACAGGTCGATGTATTCCCTGGCGGCAAGAGTCCGTATTTCATCCACCGAGGGTCTTCTGATGCGTCCGGACGGTCTTTCACTTGGCATTGAACGATCCTCAAGTGTCCTTCCCGATTTGCGGAGGGCCTTCCCCGGCCACATGGAAGCAGATCCTGAACCGTGCTTCCAGTTGGGGACTATTGAATCGGTGGAACGGACGAGGTGGTCAGAAAACTCAACAGATGAGCCATTTCCCGGACGCTGATCTCCTCCTCGAGGCCTTCCGGCATTCCCGACACGGCCGACGAGTACATCCGTCGAATATTTTCTCTGGCAATCACGGTCTCGGTGCCGTCTTCGCGCAGCAAGGTCACGGACACAGGCGTCTGCGAGCCGACGACTCCCTCCTGGAGAACCCGATTGTTCAACTCGATCACGTACAGTTCGTAATTGTCTGAGATCGATTGGCTGGGCAACATGATGTTGGTGAGCAACTCCTCCCGCGACCGATGCCGCACCGTCCCGAGATCGGGGCCGAAGCGGCCACCGACACCGTCGATCTGATGGCATTTGTCACAGCTGTCCTTGAAGACCTGAGCTCCCTGGAATGCATCCCCGGAAAGACTCAGGGCCGCCCGGTAGCGTTCCAGAACTCGGAGTCGTTCCCCCTCCAACTTGCGCAAGAGTTCGTGGACGCGGAGCCGTATTGCAGCCTCCTCCTGCATGACCAGGCGAATCTTGTGGCCTTGATTGATCGTCCAGAATGGGACCTCTTCATTTTCGATCCCGGTCACCAACAGCTCTACGAACTCCGGCCTGGATAGCAGCGCTACGGTGGCCGCGAGGCGGACCGGAGGAGTCAGTTCCCTCCATTTGGAGATGAACAATCGGCCAGACTCGATCCCTTCGATCTGCCCCAAAGCGCGCACCGCAGCGGTCTGCACCTCCGGCGGCTCCTGCGGATCGAGGAGTGAGCTGAACAGGGCGAACCTGGAGTTCACACCGAAGAGGGCCAGAAGGCGCACCGAGTCGGCCCTTAGAGCAGGGTCTGCCGCTTGATCTTCGATCCTGTCCAAGAGGTCCGTGATGAGGGATTCCGGTGCTGGACTGAGGGGTTTCTCAATGAGTTCCAGCAATTGGAGCGTTGCCTTTTGCACCGGCAGGGTCGATGCCTGGTACAAGTCGAGGAGCTGGTTTGTCGAAAGCCCCTCCGCGGCGCCCTTCGAGCCTTGCCCGATTCCCTCGGCCAAGCCCTCCAGAGCGGCCGCACGCCACCAATCGGATCCTGGTCTCCTGGCATTCGCTACCTTGCGCAAGAGTTTCGTGACCCCCGAAGGGTCGGGATCGGCAGCGACCATGGCGGCGATCCGGCGAATGAAAGCGATTCTCTCCTTTGAAGCTTCGTCGCCGAATTCGGCCACGCCAGTGTCGAACAGATCGAGCGGCCGGACGCCGGCGGCGCTGAGAGCCGCAATTTGCATCCATTCGTCGTCAATGTCCCGCATCAGCAATTGGCGGCGGGCGTTGCGGGCGCCGGGCGAGTCCAGCCACCCCAGCGTACACAGAAGTTGGAAGCGCACTCTGGGGTGAGCATCCCCGGTCATTGCCAGCAATCGATCCGCCAGCCCGGGCGACGCCTCCAATCGCGGCTCAGCCAGGCGGACCGCGTTCTCTCGGACCCCTGGCACCGGATCTCCCAGGGCACTTTGGATGAGAGAGGCGTCCAGTTTCCCCAGGCCTTCCAGAGTCCACAAAGCATGCACTCGCGCATCGGGCCGGCTACCGCCGGTGGCGATCTCGATCAGACGATCGATGGCACCTACGCTCTGACGGCCAACGAGCAGCCGCTGGGCGTGCATCCTCCACCAGACGTTTGGATGGTTCAAATATTCGACCAGGACCGGATCCGAGGCCCTTCCGAGAGGAAAGTCCGGCACCAAGGGAACCGGCTCTTCGGAGTCGGGAGTGATTCGGTAGATTCGGCCTTGTCGGCTCCCTTCGTAAAGAACCTGGGGTCCGCTGTCCTGGCTGTGGAACTCGTCGGACATCCACTCCGGGTGCTCAACGATCCGGCGGTAATAGTCGACGACGTAGAGAGCTCCGTCCGGTCCGGTATACAGATTGACCGGTCGGAACCAACTGTCCGTGGAGGCCAGGAACTCCGTCTCTTCGCCACTTCGGCTGGCCTGCAGCGTGACCCCGTTGTCTTTCAGAACGTCGCAGTGAACCAGGTTGTGGGCCGGTTCGGCGACAAAAGAGACTTCATCGTATGGAGGGGGGAAGAGTCCTCCCAAATAGATCGAAAGTCCACAAGCCGACGTAAAGTTGCCCGGACCCGTGAGAATTCGGTGCTCGGGGTTATGGGTGATGGGATAGACGCGTGTGGTGTGATCTGGAATGTCCGCTACCGGAGAAGCGGCGCGCAAGGACGGGTTTCGCCCCAGGTAGGCAGCGGCAACGACCTCCTGGCGTATATGCCGGCCGTTGGTGACGAGGAATTGGCGTCCCCATCGATCGAAGCTCAGTCCGAATTGAGAGGTGCCGGAAAGGGCCTCCAGCTCGAAAGTGTCCGGGCGAAAGCGGAGATTGCCGGTGACACTGTCCAGTTGGGGCCCGTCGCTGCGGTCGGGGAACCTTTTCTTGGAACCCGGATCGCCGAATTTGTCTTGGAAGACAATCGTTCTGATCGCCGGTTCATTGGCGAGATAGATCCAGTTGTCCAGTCCATAGACTGGAGTGCTGACCGTGTGCTGAGGGTTGGAGAGGGCGAAGCCGGTCAGCACGGCCGTTCGGAGATCGGCACGGTTGTCGCCGTCCGTGTCTTCGAAGTACCAGACATTGGGCGCATCCGTAACCAGAATACCGTCCTTCCATTTCAGAACCCCGGTGGGAAGCACGAGTCCGTCGACGAATACCGTGCTTCGATCGGGAAAACCGTCCCGGTTGGTGTCTTCCAGCAGTTTCACGCGCCCGGTCGCCCCGGTGTTCAATGGATAGCCGGGCATCTCGACGACAAACACGCGGCCATGCTCATCGATTTCCATCGCAACAGGGTCGAGAACCATCGGTTCGGAGGCGAAGACTTCGATTCGAAAGCCGTTTTCGACAATGAAGGTTGCCAAGGCCTCCGCGGGAGTGTAGGGCGGGCCCGGCTGCCCACAGTTCACGACCCAGAAAAGGCAAAGCAGAAAAACAAATAAATGAGAGGACCCGCGACGCAACAAGGTTACGAGATTGATACTATGAAGCCGACCACCGGTCAAGTGGCACCGGCGCCGAGTGTAAAACAGGGCAATTCGAACCAATACATATAAACATGCCCTTTTTATTCCGCATATTGCTCTCTGGGTTTCTGCTCCTCTCAGGATCTTGGGTTCGAGCGACTTCACAAAACTACCAAACGATTTTCGAAGACGTGAGCGAGGCAGCCGGACTGAATATAGCCACCACTTGTGGGACTATTGATAAAAAGTTCATTGTGGAGGGAAACGGGAGCGGCTGTGCCTGGATCGACTACGACAACGACGGGTGGATGGACCTTTATATCGTCAATGGGATCTCGCTGGAGAATCTCTTCGAGGGTGAGACGGATGCTTCCCGGGCTCCCAATTTCCTGTTCCGAAACAACGCGGACGGCACCTTTACCGAGGTGACTCGAAAAGCCGGTATTCCGGGCTCGGGCCTGGGGAACGGAGTGGTGGCCGCCGACTACGACAACGACGGTTTTATCGACTTGTTCGTCACCAATTACGGAGAAGATATCCTTTATCGAAATAATGGCAATGGAACATTCACTAACGTGACCGGCGGCGCCAACGTCGGCGGGGGTCACTGGTGGAGCACCGGAGCGACCTTTGGCGACTATGATCGCGACGGTTGGGTCGATCTTTATGTCAGCCGGTATATCGATTTCGATCTCAAAAATCCCCCGACCGGGGGAGCGTCCTGCAAATACCGCGGACTGCCGGTCATGTGCGGCCCCTTGGGCCTGAAGGGAGCTCCCGATGTGCTCTATCGGAACCTGGGAGACGGGACTTTTCGTGAGGTGACGGCAGCGGCCGGCGTCGCCGACAAGCAATTGGGTTACGGGTTTTCCGCCGTGTTCGAGGACCTGGACAATGACGGTTTTCCCGAGCTTTTCGTTACCAACGACGCCGGACAGAATTATCTCTATCAGAACCGGAAGGATGGGACCTTCCAGGAACTCGCTCTGCTGGCGGGAGTCGCCTACAACCGGGAAGGCCGGGCTCAGGCCAACATGGGCGTGGCTCTGGGAGACATCGGAAATGACGGACGCACCGATTTATTCGTGACGACGTTCTCCGAAGACTACTATCCCTTGTTTCGAAGTTTCGGGAACTTCAATTTCGAAGAGATATCGTTTCAAGCCAAACTGGGAAAAATCACAATCCCCTACCTGGGCTGGGCCACCATTTTTGGAGACTTTGACAACGACGGTGCCTTGGATCTCTTCATGGCCAACGGGCACCTCTATCCGCAGGCCTCGGAAATCGAGAGTCTCAACTACAAGCAGCAGGATCTCTTGTTTCGAGGTGCCGGGGGCTTCCGGTTCGAGGATGTTTCCGGGGCGGCCGGGCTCGCGCGCCTGCCTCCCAAATCGAGCCGGGGGGCCGCGGCTTGTGACTATGACAATGACGGGGACCTCGATTTGGCGGTCCTGGCCATAGACGACACTCTCACCCTCTTGCGAAACAATGGAGGCAACAGTGGACACTGGCTCCAGCTTCGTCTGGTGGGCCGCCCCGGGAACCGGTCAGCAGTTGGCGCGAAGGTAAAGGCCGTGACCGGCGATAGGGTCCTGAATCGGCGAATCCGGAGCGGCGGAAACTACTTGTCCCACAACGACCTTCGTTTGCATTTCGGGCTGGGGACGAGCGAGGAGGTGGATCGGATCGAGATCGTCTGGCCCGGCGGTGGCCGGGATACCCTGGAAAAAATCAAGGCCGGCCGGATTCTGACGATCGTCGAGGGTGAATCGATGGGAAGCTGGTGAATGCGACGGCAGGCTTATCAGGAACTCTCCCGAAAAATCCGGTCGATTCGAATGTTATTCGGCTTCTTCAAAGGGACCCGCGACGCGAACGCAACCGGTCGGTTACAGCCGGTTCAATCGAGCCGTCAGGAGCGATCGCAACGCCGTACCGCTTCCTGGCTCGCTGCCGGCTGATCTTGCCCTCCCTGACATCCCGCTGGACAAGTTCCACGTCACGGGCGAGGGGAGGACCGTAGCCCCCGCCGCCACAGGTCTCGATTCGGGCGGTTTCTCCCTCAGCGAGGTGCACCGTGGCCTTTGACGAGAACTTCCGTTCCTCCCCATCGGTAATCACCAGATAGCGGGCCAGTTTCCCTGCCTCTCCCCCGAACAGTCCGTGCGGCGCGAACCTGGCCCGGTCGGAGAGCGAGGTGAAGACCGCTTTGTGGCCGGGAAAGAGATATTCGCGACACAGGCCCAGACCACCCCGGAACCGGCCCGGACCCTCCGAATCAGGGATCAGGCTGTACCGTGTGATGCGAACCGGGTAGTTGAGCTCCGTCTCCTCGATGGGTGCGTTCTGGGTGTTCTGCATATGGGTCTGCACCGCGTCCGGTCCGTCCGAGCCGACGCGGCCGCCGTACCCTCCCGCCAGACTCTCGTAATAGGTGTAGTATTCGCCGCTTTTCGGATCTCGACCCCCGAAACCGACCTGGCACATCATCCCCTTGGTACCTGCCGGAACCGCGTTGGGCAGAACTTGGGAGAGCGCTTGGAAAAGGATCTCGCAAAGGCGGACGGAGACCTCCCAGCCGCCGACGATGGCGGCCGGATGCCGAGCGTTCACGACCGAACCACTCGGCGCAATCACGCGGATCGGCTGGTAAAAGCCGTCGTTGACCGGTATGTCCGGATCCACCAGGCACTTCAACACGTAGACACAGGCGGTAAAGGTCTGAGTCAAGTTGCTGTTCATGGGCGCCCAGCGCTGCCGGTCCGAGCCGGTGAAGTCAAAGGTGATGGTTTCCCCGTCCAGGGTCGCCCGCGCCTTCAAGTGCACCGGCCGGTCGGTGATTCCGTCGTCGTCCAGCCATCCTTCGGCCTCGTAGCTTCCCCGGGGCAGTTTCTCCATTTCGCTGCGGGTCCGCTGCTCCGTGTATTCGAGCAGCCTTTCCATATAGGATTTGAGCTTCTCGATTCCATAGCGTTCCACGAGAGCCGCCAAGCGGCGCATGCCCATCTTGTTGGCCGCGATCTGCGCCCGCAAGTCTCCGGACACCTCCCGTGCCGCCCTGACATTGGCCAGCACCATCTTCCAGATATCGGCGTCCACTTTTTCCCGGGAGACCAGCTTGACCACGGGCAGAATGAAGCCCTCCTGGTAGATCTCCCGGAAAGCTCCGATGCTGGCCGGCGCGCCTCCTCCGACGTCGACGTGGTGGCAGGTGTTCGTGACGTAACCCAGCAGTTCTCCGGCGTGGAAAAAAGGGGCGACCAGAAAAATGTCGTTGAGGTGACTCGCCTGCCGATGGGGATCGTTCACCACGAGCATGTCGCCGGGGTGGAGGTTTTCCGGCCCGTACTCGGCCACGGCCCGCGGCACCAGCCTGCCGATGGTTACCAGGTGAGCGGGCTGGCAGAAGGCCTGGGCCACCATTCGTCCTCTGCGGTCCACAAAGGCACAGGAATAATCCAGCCGAGTCTTGATGTTGGTCGAATACGCGGTCCGCTGCAGGGAGACCGACATCTCTTCGGTCGCCTCGACCAGCGCGTTGCGGATCACCTCAAAAAGGATGGGATCGACTTGTTCCGGCACCTCGCCTCGCGAGCGCTATCTGGTGATGTGGGAACACGATATCATGGAGGAAACGCTCACCAGAGTCTTATTCGGTTGCGTTGAGATGTCCATGGTCCCGGAATCGGGGTCGAGCTTTCCGGTGAGCCGGTCGAGACGGCAACTGCGCTATTCAAACCCGGCGATCCCGGTGCGGGACGCGAAGTGCGAGACGATCCAAAAGCGGCTTTGACACCCATAATGGTGCTCATTTCATGGACGGTTCCGTGAACGACGAACACTCCTTCGAAGATCTGGATCATCTCGACCGGAACGAACCCTCCTGGCAAAGCGCCCTGATCGGTTTCGTCGTTATCTTCCTCTCGGTCGGTCTTTTCTTCCTCTTCTGGGTGGGGCTGTTTCGGTATTCTTCCCCATGAACGCCATTCTCTGGCCCTTGGTCGCCGCCTACCTCGTCGTGCTCATCGGAATCGGGGTCTGGAGCGCCCGGAAGCGCGTCGCGACGTATGAAGACATGACCGTCGCCGGCCGGGGGGTCGGACCCTTCCTGATCGCGTGTTCGGTGGCCGCCACGTGGATCAACGGGGTAACTCTGATCACCGTGACCGGCTTTGGGAAGAGCTTCGGTTTGAGCGGTTACTGGCACATGGGCGCCGTGGGAATCGGAACCCTGTGGGCCGGGATCTACCTCGTTCCGAGGATGTGGAAACTCCAGGTCATCACGACTCCCCAGATCCTGGAACGCTTCTTCGGTCCGACTCATCGCCTGGCGGCCTTGGTGGTGGCGATGCTGCGCGATTTCGCGGCCACCGCGGGGACCATCGGGGCGACTGCAATCGTGGCCTCGGCCGCACTCGGAATCAGCATTTTCGAGGCTCTGGTTCTGACCTACTTCGTGACCGTGCTCTATGTCACGCTGGGTGGAATGTGGGCCGTCCTGGTCACCGACACGATTCAGTTCTTCATCATCGTGCTGGGGACGGTGCTGCTGCTGGTTTTCTCGATTCAGGGCGCGGGGGGCTTTGGCGGGATCTTCCAGAAAGTGGACGATCCGACCCTTTTTTCGCCGACCGGAGACTTCGAAGCTCTCGAGATCATGGGCTGGTTTTCAGTGGCGTTCTTTCTGTCCAGCGGCTACCAGACTTTGGCCCAGAGGGCGTTCGCCGCACGCAGCCGGGAAGCGGCGCGCCGTGGTTTCATCTACGGGGGGATCTTCTGTGTTTTCTGGTACATCACTCCCGCCCTGTTGGGACTGACCGGAATCGCCTTCTTCGGGAAGGAGGTGGAGGCCGACCAAGTCTTCATCAACCTGACCAATGAGGTGGCCGGACCGGTTCTGGGAAGCATCATCTTCGTGGCCCTCATGAGCGCCAACATGTCCACCCTGAGTTCGACCATCGGCACCATGGGATCCAACGTCACGGTCGACATCTATCAGCGGTTCATCGATCCGAATGCCGGATCCCGCAGGATGCTCTGGATCTCACGCGCCAGCATTCTCCTGACCGCGGTCCTGGCCTGCGTCACCTATTACTACATCCCCTTCCTCATGGAGCTTTTCCTGATCGGGGGCCGCATTGTCGGCGGCTCGCTCGCACCCGTCCTGATTGCGATCCTGCTGTTTCCCTCCATGCGCAGAAGGGGCCGGACAGTGCTGGCGTCCCTGACCTCCAGCGCCGGGGCTGTCATCCTGTGTCAACTCTTGTCCCCCCGGGAGCTCAAGGCAGGGACCAGCTTCTTTGTCTGGGGATTCATGGATCCGGTCCTGGTCGGAGTGCTCGTTTCGCTGGTCGTGCTGGTGGTGGGCAGCCGTTGGGAAGGCAGGAAGCGGCCGCGTTTCCCCGCCTCAGGGCAGAAGCCGGGCCCTACGGAATGACCGGCAGCACCAGGCGGGACGGGTACCGCGCGCTGTGATGGATGGTCTGGCGGGCCTTCAACATCTCGGCGCTCATCCCCGACCGGTTCCCCGTGTTCAGGTTCCGGGCGTAGCGGGGAAAGTCACTGCTCGAGATCTCGAGCCGCATCCGGTGACCCGCCTTGAAGACGTTGCTCGTCTCCCAAAGGCTGATCGAGTATTCATAGATCTTCCCCGGTTCGATGGGAGTCGGGTGCTCCAGTGACTCCCGAAAGCTGGCCCTCCGGATTCCCTCACAGATGAGAATCGCCCGGCCGTCCGGGTAGACGTCGCTCAGGGCCGCTGTGAAATCGGTGTCCACGGCACTCGATGCGGCATACAACTTGAGTTCCACGGGTCCGGTGACTTCCAGGTCCTTCTGCAGGGGCTCCGAGGTGTAGACGAGAATATCCTGACGCTCCTGCAACGCCTGCCGGTCCCGAGGTCCCTGGAGTTCGGGATTCGTGGAAATCCGCCCACCCACGGTGGGGACGGGGTTCTCCGGATCGTAGACGAAGCCGTCCGTCGGAGCATTCGGAAGGGGTTCATCAGCCGTCAGAGATCCGTCGCCGCGGAGCGAATTGGCCCTTCCTCCACTGTGCAGATAGAACGGCGTGAATCGGGTTCGCTCCAGGGGCCACTCGTTCTCGAAGCGCCACTGGTTGGCTCCCATCACGAAGATCTTGATGGGCGGCTCCTCGCCGATGCCGTTGTCCATCCCCTTGAGCCAGTGGTCGTACCAGCGCACGTGGAAATCGAGACCGTCGTAGGTTGCCGTGTCGCCGAAGTCGACGGGCCAGTCCGGGTCCACCCGATTCACCGCGTGGGTCCAGGGCCCGACGATGATCTTGGTGCCCTCGCGGGCGGCGGCAGATCCTCCCTGGAGACGAAACCCGTTCAGATTCTTCCAACCTTCGAGGAGGAGATTGCCGTACCAGCCGTTGATGAAAAAGGCGGGGGCTTGGATGAGATGGTACTTGTCCCGTATTCCGTGCGCCTTCCAGTAGTCGTCATAGGTGGAATGCTCGATCCATTTCTTGACGTTGGGCAATTCCACGATGTCGTCGAGGGCGGTGATCAACGGCAGGCGCCGATAGATCTCGTCGTAGTCGATGAAGGGATCACCCGAGTAGACACCGGCGATGGTGGGCTGCAGCACACGTCCGGAACCGAACAGGCCGGCCGTGATCACGACGTTGAGCTGGAGCACGCCATCGTTGTAGATATGGCCGAAATTGGTCTGCTGGCAGGAGCTGGGGATCATGCACAGGACATGGGGACTCTGCAACGGCGCCGGCATCAACTGGGTGAAGCCGTTGTAGGAATGGCCGAAGAGGCCGATCTTTCCATTGCACCAGGTCTGTTTCGCCACCCATTGCTGGGTGTCGTAGCCGTCCTCCGGTTCGTACACGTAGAATTCGAACTCCCCGTCCGAATCGTATCGGCCTCGAACATCCACCATGACCACCGCATAGCCCCTGCGGGCGAAGTAGAGGGCCATCGTCATGTACCCCTGCGTTCCGTGGTAGCTGCGCAAGAGCAAGGTGGGAAATTTTCCGGGTGCGTCCGGGCGAAAGACATCGGCCGCCAGATTCACCCCGTCGCGCATGGGAACCTTCAGGTTGATTTGGGTCCTGATGCGATACTCGGGTTGGGACCTGGGTTCCTCCGCGCCCTGGGGTGCAGCGCTTGCCGGCAGGACGGCGCCGACGAGCAAATGGATGATCAGCGGGAAGGGAAGGGTTGGCAATCGAGACTTGTTCGGCATGGGACACTCCTGAGTACTGAAGAGGCAAGCGAATTGCCCCCATTCTAGCCCCTTGGCACGCTACCTGAAAACCAGTCGTGTTATGAGGCTTACGATGAGCGAACACGATAGGCCCCTTAGCCCCACAGAGATCGCAGCCACGAAGGACGAGAACATCGACTTCGGCGATATCCCCGAGTTGGACGAGACCCTCTGGCGGCAGGCGGAGCTCGTTCAGCCTGACCTTACGGAGCAGGTCACCATACGTGTCAAACGCTCCGTGTTGGCCTAGCCCAAGTTTACCGTGTTGGATGAGAGATCTCATCTAAGTTATTTCTTT
>JAPPLF010000096.1:11021-109255 GCA_028874215.1 Acidobacteriota bacterium | reverse complement strand
TTTTCAAACGCCCGGTCTTCGTCGCCAAGTTTGTCACAACGGAGTGCGGCGGTAGGAAAACCGCCGCTCCACCGGCGACAGGAAAGTCGCCGCTTGTTACGGACCCGCGGTGAAACGGCGCGTCTCCAGGGACTCTCCGTAGACCTCTTCCCCGGGACCGTAGCCTCCTCCCACGGCGCCGGTTACGTATTGGTAGTCCAGGATGAAGGTCATGACGTCCGCCATTTCCTGTCGAGAGATGGTCTCCTCCAACCCCTCCGGCATCAGGGACTGCCCGGTGGCCCGGATCTCCTGGATGTCCCTCCTCAGCAGCGTGTTCTGCAACTCCTCGCTCTCCACCAGGGTGATGCTGGCCGCCGTCTCCTGGGCCATGAGGCCGGTGTAGAGACGCCCCTTCCGGTCGGTCACCACGTAGTTGGTGAATTGAGGCTCCACCATCCGGTTCGGGTCCAGGATGCTGGTCAGGAGCGTCTCCCGGTCCTGGTAGCCCGCCACGATGAGATTCGGCCCGACCACGTGCCGCGTGGTGCCCACCTGGTGGCACTTGATGCACTCGCGGCGGTAGACCTTCTCGCCGCGCACCCGGTCCCCCGGCAGCGTCAAGGCGGCCTCGTAGCTGGCCACCACCTCCTGCCGGTCGCCGGGCGCGGCAGATTCGAAGAGTGCCAGGGACCGGTCGCGGATCCCCCGGTCGTCGTGGTTCATCAGCAGGTCGCGGCGCTTGGCGTCAATCTGGTGGACCGGAACCTCCTCCGACTCGATGGCCTCCAGCAGGGAGCGGGTCCATTCCGGGCGGGAAAACACTCCCGACAGGACCCCGCCTCGAACCTTGGGCGTCTGCGCGCCCCACGACTCCAGCAGGAGCGGAGCGATCTCAGGGTCGTCATAGCCGGCCAGCGCCCCGATGGCGGCCAACTGCAGCGCCTGGGATTGCAAGGGGTCGATCAGGTTCGCCAGCGTCTCCTTGACCTCTCCCAGAGCGGCGTGCCGGAGCAGTCCGATGGCCGCCAGCCGTTTCTGTTCCGGTTGTTCCGCGTCGGCGGCCGCCGCAAGAGATCCCTCCAGGTGGTTGCGGATCATGCGGGCGGCTGCGGGGTGGAGATTCTTGAGTCCGGTGAAGGTCCGTCCGTTGATGGACAGTCCCTCGGCCAGGCTGGTGACGATGGCCAACTGCAGCTCCGGCCGGGAGGTCAGCGCCTCGTGGCTGGCGGCGGCGCGGGTCAGGCGGCGGAGTTCCGAGGCGACGCCGCGGCCTCCCACGGTCCGGGCCAACGGAGGCAGCCACTGCTCCGCCAGCGGTTCCTGCTGGAACTCGTCCAATGCCACAAGCTCCGTGAAGAGGCGGTCGGCCAGGCGGGTGCTGGAACTGAGCACCGAGTTGCGGATCCAGCGGTCTCCGCCGTCGCTGCGGGCGATCTTCAAAAGGGCCGGGAGAACCCGCCGGTCGCCGATCACTCCCAGAGCCAGAGCCACCCTCATTCGCACCCGGGGATTCTCGTCCCCGGCCAGCTCCAGGATCTTCCGAAAGAGCCGTCCGGAGCGCTTCATCCGGAGCTCCGCGTGCGGCACGGCGTGTTCCCGGACCCCGGGCGAGGAATCGGACAACGCCTTCGCCACGTCCGCGTTTTTCAGAGCGCCCAAGCCGTGCAGCGACCAGAGGGCGTGCATCCGGGCCAGGGGGTGTTCGCTCTCGGTCAAGAGCCGGCGCAGGAGCGGCACCGCGGATTTGTCCTGACGCTCGTAGATGAGCCGGTGCGCCGTCTCCCGCCACCAGCCGCCGGGATGCTCCAGGTGTCCCACCAGCTCCTGGATGCTCGCTTCTCCCAGACGGGGCGCCGGCGGCACCTTGAAGTCGAGGGGCGCCACCCGGTAGATCCGTCCGTGTTCGGACCCTCGGGAGAAATCCAGATGCGCGAGGACCCGCTCCGGGACGTGGCCGTGCTCCACCAGCTCCCGGCACATGTCCAGCACGTAGAGGGTACCGTCGGGGGCGTTGACCGAGTTGATGGGGCGGAACCAGTTGTGGCTGGAGCGGAGGAATTCCTTGCCCTCGGGTTCGCCTCGCACTCCCTTGAAGGTGACCCCATCCGGTTCCAGAATCCGGCGATGCAGCAGATTGGCGGTGGCGGCTCCGGTGAAGATGTTGCCCCGGTATTCCTCCGGATAGGCGTGCCCGGTGTAGGCCTTTACCCCTGCCCAGGCGGCGGCAAACTCCTGGTAGTTTTCCCGGCCGCCCTCCTCGACGCGGGTGATCCGTCCGGCGAAAATCCGCCGGGCCTCCCGAACCTTGCGCCATCGTTCGATGGGGCTGGCGCGGTAGATGGGGAGCCGTCCCTGGGTCAGCGGGTTGACCTCCATGGAACCCGTGGTCAGGAACCCGTGCAGGTCGAAAAAGAGGTAGGGATTCCGCTCCAGGTATCCGTGCGGCATGACCACGTGCCGGCCGAAGGACCCCGCCCGGCAGACGTAGCGGTTGAACCACTCGTCGAAGGTGTACCCGAACTGGAAGGTCTGGGTGGTGAGCTCCATCTCCAGGCTCACCGGACTGAATCGGAAGTCCCGGTTGTAGACGGAAACCGGCTCCGCGTCCGGCTGGCCTCCGGGGCGGATGTAGCCCCCGTTGCCGCCGGTGGAGGCGTAGATCTTATGGTCCACGCCCCACATGATGTTGTTGACCATCTGCTGCTCGTTGGTGACGCCGAACCCGGTGTAAATCTGCTTGCGGACGTCGGCCTTGCCGTCGCCGTCCGTGTCCTTGAAATAGAGGATGTCCGGCGCCGCCGAGACGAAGAGCCCCCCTTTCCAGACCGCCACGCCGGTGGGCCAGACCAGCTTGTCCGCGAACACCTGCGCCGTTTCGAAGGCGCCGTCGCCGTCCCGGTCCTCCAACATCCGGATCCGGCCCGTGCCCTCCTCACCCGGCCGCGGCTGGCGTGGATAGCCGTAGAATTCGGCCACGTACATGCGGCCGTTCTCGTCGAAGGTGGCGGCCAGGGGTTCCACCACCTGAGGTTCGTGGGCCACCAGTTCCACGCGAAAGCCATCGGCCACCTCGAGGGCTTTCAGGGATGCGGCCGGATCCAGCGGAGGGATCGGTTTCAGGTACTCTCGGAGCTGGTCCGGATTTCTGGAGATGTCGGTGATCCGCCGCCACTCTTCCGTTTCCTCATCCGGTCCGCTCGCGCAGGCGAGAGGCAGCAGAAGAAGAGCGGTCAGCAACAGAATCGCTCGGAGCCGGCTCCGGTGTTCGAATTGCCGAGTCCTGATCGCAGCCCGTTGAATGCGCGGAAACCAAGTTCGTCTCATGACGATCATGATGCGCCGGATGGTCCAGGGCTGCAAGCGCGGCAGCGAGTCGTGAATCGATCCCGGCCTCGAATGGGTCATCTCATTCGAAGCCGGCGCCCTGTCGGACTCCGAGCCATAATAGTTTTGGCAGGAGGAAACCGGTGGTTTCACCGTAGACCGGAGGAATCGAGAAATGTCGGAACATCACGCGACAGTGGAATGGGAAAGGGGCGCAGTCGAATTCGATTACCGGTCCTACTCCCGCGATCACATTTGGAAGTTCGAGGGCGGCGTTCGGGTCAGTGCGTCGTCGGCGCCCGAGTACCTGGGAAACGCGAACCGGGTCGATCCCGAAAAGGCATACGTTGCGGCACTCGCGAGCTGTCACATGCTCACGTTTCTCGCGATCGCGGCTCGCAAGCGGCTGGTCGTGGATCGCTACCGGGATGCGGCGGTGGGGTTCCTGGAGAAGAACGCGGATGGAAAGTTGGCCGTGACCCGTGTGGTCCTGCGTCCCGAGGTCTCATTCGTTTCCGGTCCGCCATCGCCCGAGGGACTGGAGAAGATCCACGAACTTGCACACAAGGAGTGTTTCATCGCCAACTCCGTCCGCACTTCGGTAACGGTCGAAGCTGGCTGGGGGAGCTGACCAAGCCGAGGATGGCGTTTACGAGTCGCTTGGCTTGGCCATGCCGTAGCCGATTTGGCGTTCGTTGAAGATGTAGGAAGGCTTGGCGGCATCATCGCCCAGCTTGCGGCGGAGATTCTTGACTACGGAGCGGATCGGCCGGAGGTCCTCGGAGCGCCGCTGGCCCCACACGTGGCGGAACAACGAATCGTACGTTACGACACCTCCCGCGTTGACCGAGAGCAACCGAAGCATCTCGTATTCGGTGGCCGTCAGCCTCAACTGCCGATCGGCCAGGGTCACCCGGCGTTCCTCGTAGTCGATGACCAGGTCCGCCAGCCGGAACGGCGCCTGCGGCTCGTCGTTTCGGCGCAAGGCCGCCCGGACTCTCGCGACCAGTTCGGTCCGCGAGAAGGGCTTGACGATGTAGTCGGCGGCCCCGTTGTCGAGGGCCCGGGGGATCGTCTCGTCCCTTCCGTAACCGGAGATGAAGATGACCGGTCGATCGGCCAACTCGGGAACGGACTCCATAAGCTCGATGCCATCGGTTCCGGGCAGCATCAAATCCAGCAGGACCAACTGGGGCCTCGCCGTCCTGATCAAGTCGGGCACCTCCCGCGGATCCCCCGTCACGTGCGAGGAATAACCGGCCGCCGCGAGCGTGTCTCGCACATACCGGAGCATCTGCGGATCGTCGTCCACGACCAGGATGGACGCTGACTCCCGGCCCGGGCGGGACGGACGGGAAACTCCCCGGCCGGAGCGGGGCGCGTCGCCGGCCGCGGGTTCTTCCGCCACTGGAATCGTGAAGGTAAACCGCGAACCCAGCCCTACGCCGTCACTCTCGGCCTGGATCCGTCCCCCGTGAGCCTCCACCAGGCCCTTGCAGATGGCCAGCCCCAGACCGGATCCCCGGATCCCGCCGTCCCCCAGACGCACATGCTTGCGGAACAGGTGCGGCAGCAGGTCCGGCGGCACCCCCCGGCCTTCGTCCGAGACCGAAATCGCCACATGAACACCGTTCTGTACCGCTCCGATCCGGATAGGGGAGGACTCGGGCGAGTACCGGGCGGCATTGGACAAGAGGTTGTTCAGGATCTGGACGATGCGCTGCCGGTCGGCCATCACCTGGGGCAGGTCCAGGGGCAGGTCGATGTGGACGGTATGCCGGCCGCCGCCGCTCAAGAAGGTGCCCCTGGCCTTGTCCACGAGTCTGGCCATGTCCGAAGGTTCGGGGGAGACCGACAGCGTGCCCGTCTCGATATGCCCGGCATCCAGCAGGTCGCTGATCACTCCGAGCATGTGATCGGCCTGTTCGTTGATGATGCGGAAGAACTGGCGCATCTCGGCCGGGGGCAAAGTGGCGCCGAGCACGGCGGCGGCGGAGCCCTTGATCGAGGTCAGCGGGGCCCGCAACTCGTGGCTTACCAAGCCCAGAAACTCCGCTCGCAATCGCTCTGTCTCCTTCAGCGACTCCAGATCCTGCAGGGTGACCACCATGGACTCGATCGTGCCGTCCTCGGATCGGATCGGCGTCGCGTTGACCAATGTCGTGAGGCTTCGGCCATCGGGGACATGGAGGACGATTTCCTCGGCCCGGATCGGAGCGGTGTCGCTCAGCGTCTGCGCCAGTGGGAGTTTCTCCAGGGAAACCTCCTGCCCGTCGGCGCGCCGGCACTTGATGATCTCCAGCAGTTGGTCGAATGGGCAGCCCGGCGTGCGCAGGCCCTCCACAAGCCGCTTTGCCTCCCGATTGAACGAGACCGGCTTTATCGATTTGGCGTCAAAGACCACGACACCCACCGGTGACGTGTTGATCAGGGCCTCCAGGTCGGCCCTGGCCCGCTGCTCGTCCCGGTAGGTTCGGGCGTTGGCGATGGCCACTGCCGCCTGAGATGCGAACAGCACGAGAATCTCTTCGTCCTCGCTCGTAAATTTCCGTCTGCCTTTTCCACCGATGAGGAAGAAGTTGCCGACATGGACGCCGCGATGGCGTATCGGGGTGCCCTGGACGGCCTTCGCCCACGGAAGCAGGTCGAAGGAAAAGCCCAGCGTACGGACAAAGGCGTTCGCGTCCCGCAACCTCACCGCTCCCGGGAGGTTCCGAAAGTACTCGAAGAGGCGCGGTCCGTCGGACCATTGCGACAACTTGCGATGTTCGTCCGAAGTCAAGCCGGAAGAGACGAAGTCCTCGATCTGCCCCGAGTCGTCGACGGTCGCGATCAAGCCGCAGTCAGCTCCCGTCAACTCCCGGGCGCCTTGCACAATTTCGCGCAGCACGGTGTCGACATCGAGGCTTGCAGTGATGCGAACGCTGGCCGCGGTGAGCTGGGAGATGTTGTTCCGCAGCCGTTCTATCTCTTGTCTGAGTTCCTCGGGATTCCTCAATTGCCAAACCTCACCGAATCAAAAAGCGACACCCGATTCAGCGGTGGCAATAGTCGGCTTGGAGCAGGAAGCGGGCTCAAGAAGTATCGGGCCTCATCAGCACTCAATATATCCCCATGCTGGAAGAAGTCACCATATCTTCACCAAATAATCACCAGATTCGATGCTGGTCTCACCCTGAAATCACTCTTGGTTTCTGAATTCGCTTGCGACCTGCCGATCCTCAGGTTGGGTGTTCGGCTACGATTGACCCTATAGTCCGTGGTGAGGCCCCGACGCCTCCGGGTCGGGCGAAGTCTTCCAAGATCTCCCGGCCTCGCTATGCGCTTCGCGTTCTCACCCGAGGGCCGTGTTGCAGTTCTCATCCCCGATGGATAAGAAAGCGGACGCATGTTCGATCCGCGGTCCTTCCAGACCGCCCCCGGAAAGAGCGAGGCCCATCAGGCCCGGCCCGGCGTATCGGCACGCCATGCCCCGCACGGCCTCCCGGCTGAACCCGAAGCGCCGGTAATAGGAAGGATCGCCAAGCACGACGACTGCCGCCCAGCCCTCCGTCCTTGCCCGGACAAGTCCGTCCTCGATCATCCTGGCGGCGATTCCCCGGCGGCGGCGGTTTGCCGCTACGGCGACCGGCGCCAGGGAAAGCGCTCCATCCGGCGCGCGCAGTCGAGAGAATAGGGCATGGCCGATGACTTCCGACGCCGCCACGGCGACCAGCGAGAACATGACATCGCCGTCCCTGCGGAGTTGCTCGACGAGCCTGGCTTCCCAGGACGTGGGGAAAGCGGCCAGCAGCAGCCTTGCGATGCCCTCCCGGTCGCCGTCTGTTTCCGGGCGGATGAGAAAATCGGTCATGGCGCTGGAATTATTGCGGTCGGAGAGAGAGGGTGACCGTCCCCTTTTCCAACTCCGCGTTATTGATGCTCGAGTAGCGAAAGCAACGGTCCCCTTCGCCCCATGTATCGTGTAGGCGGCATCATTTCAGAAATCCGGTCGGGGGACCATCCACCACCCCGTGCTCTGAAACAATAAGGAGGCCAACGATGAAGTCATTCCGGATCCCAGCCGTGTCTCTGATCTTGGGCGGACTGATCTCCCTGCCGGCGCATGCGGAGGTGATCCCAGGACGGTGGGAGATGGTCCCGGTCTTGGAAATGGCGTCCCCCATCACGGTGGAACTGAAAAACGGGGATCGAATTGTGGGCCGGTTCCGGGGGCTGTTCGCTTCAGGCCGTTTCCGGGCCGATCCGTTTTCCCGTCGCGGCATCGAAGAAAAAGAGTTGTTCCGGGTTGACGGAAACGGAAACGATCTCTCCGGCCCGGATCGAGGAGTCGGGAGCCGCGGCGACGCTAAGCCGCTGTCCTCCGTTGGCAGAGCCGTAGATGAATCTCTGGCCTCCCCGGTTTTCCACCAACTCGGTCCGCAGCCGGATGTGCCCGGCGGGGGAGATTCGCGCCGCCTCGGGACGGAAGCCGAGGACGACGGGTAAGTTCTCTTCACGGGCCGGCTGGCCCTGGTTCAGGTGGGGCGGGGTCACGGAGAATTCACCCCGGAAGTGCCAGGCGCCGTCTTCATGCAACAGATCCCCGGGGAAGAGATTCATGGGCGGGGAGCCTACGAACCCGGCCACGAACAGGTTTGCGGGTTTGCCGTAAATCTCCTCCGGCGTTCCCGTCTGCTGCAGCGTCCCGTCCTTCATCACGGCGATCACGTCCGCCAGCATCATCGCCTCCACCTGGTCGTGGGTGACCAGGATGAAGGTGCCGTTCAATTGCCTTTGCAGCTTCAATAGCTCGACTCGGGTCTCGGTCCGAAGCTGAGCATCCAGGTTGGACAGTGGTTCATCCAGCAGGAACACCGCCGGCTCGCGCACGATGGCCCGGCCCAGCGCCACCCGTTGCTTCTGGCCCCCCGAAAGCTGGTTCGGGTAGCGTTCCAAAAACTCTTCCAATCCCAGGAGCCGGGCCGCGGTCCGGACCCGGTCCCGGATCTCGGCGGCGGGTACGCGGCGCATTTTCAAGCCGAATCCCATGTTTTGAGCGACGCTCATGTGGGGGTAGAGGGCATAGGACTGGAACACCATGGCCAGATCCCGCTTTTGGGGAGGGAGGTGGTTGACAACCTCGCCGCCGATGAGAATCTCGCCCTGGTCCGGTTCCTCCAGCCCCGCGATGAGGCGCAGCGTCGTGGATTTTCCACAGCCGGAAGGCCCCAGGAGGACCGCGAATTGCCCGTGCTCCACTTGCAGCGTCAGGTCCGACACCGCAAGTACGCTTCCCGGGAAGGTCTTGGTGACCCCCTTGAGTCCGACGTCAGCCAAGGGTCGAGCCCTCCTTCATCCCTTCACTCCCGACCTCAGGAATCCCGACACCAGGTAACGCTGAAAGAACCCGAAGAGGAGGACGCTGGGAAGACTGACGATGGAGGATGCGGCCATCAGTTGGGCCCAGGTCGACTCGCCCAGGAACCGCCCGGTGAAGTAGGCGTGCACACCCACCGGGGCAGTATACGCCGCGGCTTCGTCCATGATCACCAGCGCGAACAGGAAGTCGTTCCAGGAAAGGATGAAGGCATAGGAACCTGCGGCCAGCAGACCCGGGATCGACAGGGGGAGGACGATGTGCCGGAGGACCTGAAGCAGGTTGGCTCCGTCCACGTACCCCGCCTCCTCCAGGTCGGGGGGAATGGACCGGTAGAAGTCGCGCAGGACCCAGGTCGCCAAGGGGATGGTGAAGGTGGCGTGGACCAGGATCAGGCCGGCGTAGGAGTTGTTCAGGTCCAGTTTCACCAGGATCAGAAAAAGCGGCACCACGATGATGATCGACGGCACGGCGTAGCTGATCATGCTGAACCACTGCACGGCAGCCTTGCCGCGAAATTGGAGACGGCTCAGGGCGAAGGCCGCCGGCGCCGAAACCAGCAGCGACAACACGGTTGTCGAAGCCGCCACCAGCAGGCTGTTCCCCACCCAACTGAAGAGATCGGTTCGGCCCAGAGCCAGGCGATAGCTGGAGAGGTCCAGGCTTCGCGGCAGGGCGTCTCGTAAATCCAACGTCAGGAAGTTTTGGGGGTCCCGGAACGACGAGAGAACGATCCAGAGGAACGGGAAGAGGATCGCCAGAGTCGCGGCCAGCGCCAGGAGCGCCAACATTCGGGACCGCCGCCGTGCGAACGAGGTGGGTTTGATCGGGTGTCCGGCATCCGAGTCGAAGACTTTTCGGGGAACCGTGCCCATCAGGTTTTCCTCGCCTCCCTGTCGAGCGAACTCCACCCCAGCACGGCCAGCGCCAGCAGGCCGGCAGCGAAGATCGAAACGCCCGCCACCGCCGCCCGGGCCGTATCCAGAGCCTTGAACTCCTGGTAGTAGAGCAGCAGGGGAAGCGTCGTGGTCTTACCCGCCGGTCCGCCGCCGGTCAGCAGGAAGGTGATGTCGAAGAGGGAAAAGTTGTAGATGCCCGAGAGCACCGCCGCCAGGGCGATGGAGGGCTTGAGATGGGGCAGGATCACATGGGTGAACTGAGCCATGCGGCCGGCGCCGTCCACCCGGGCCGCTTCCATCAGTTCGGGCGGGAGCGATTGGAGAGCGGACAGAATGATGATGAAGACCAACGGCAGGCCTTTCCAGGCGTGCGCGATGGTCACGCTGGGCAGCGCCAGCGCCGGAGAACCCAGAAACGCGATGGGAGCCTCCAGCAGCCCGAGTTCGAGTCCCAACTGGTTGAAAAGCCCGTAGTTGGTGTTGGCCAGCCACAGGAACGCGGCGGCCACGGCAATGGTGGGAACCGCCCACGGCAGCATCAGCGCCGTCCGGCAGAACCCGCGGGCCGGGATCGCCTGATTGAGCAGGATCGCTGCCGGAATGGCGATGACGAGTTCCAGAAGAACCGACCCCACGCCGATGTAGAGGCTGTGCTTGAAGGCTTCAAAGAACGCGGGGTCCAGGATCCAGCGGTAACCGGCCAGAGTCGGACCCGTACCTGCTTCGGGCGAGAGACTCCACCACACCGCCGTGACGAAGGGGAACACGACCCCCAGCGCCAGCAACAGCATGGCGGGAATCGTCAGAACCACCCCGGCGATCTGTACGTAGACGCTGTGCTTCAAGTCTGCAGCCCGCATCCGGGATCCGAAACTCAGGCAAGTGCTTTCCGCAGCACCGAGGCGGCCCATTCCAGGACCTCCTCGGGACTCTGGTCGAAGACCACCAGCCGGTCTCCGATCTGTTTTTCGATATCGGTGGCGATCAGGACCCTGGAGTGCCGGGAAGGCCCGAAATACCCCGTGGAGACAATCCCGGTCTCCTGCGAGATCCGGCCCACTTCCAGGTACTCTCTCACCGCCGCGATCCGGGGGTGATTCAGGTACCGGTCGGTCCAGGCGTCCTCGAGCATGGGAACCCATCCCACCACGGTCCGGGTCAGAAACTCCTGGAAGTTTTCCGGCTCCAGAAGGAAACCGATCATGTCCTTGGCGAGTTCGGGTTGCCTCGACCGGGCCGGCAGCGCGAGCGCATTGAAATCGAGGGACGCCCCCCTGGCCCCGGGTTGGATGGGGTAGGCGAACGCCCCCTGGCGGGTCAGGTCCTCGGGGCCGAAGTCGGCGGCGAAACTGGTGGTCGTGAACATGTGGGCGACTCGGCCGTCCAGCATCAGCTCCCGGCTCTCCAGGTCGCCCTGGGCCATGGACCCGGGCGGGGAATATTTCCCCAGCTTCTTGTAGAAGGCCCAGGCCCTCAGGGTTTCGGGCCGGTCCAAAGCCAGGTTGTCCTCGGCGTCGAAGAAGTAGGCGCCATGGGTCCACATGGCCGTCTTGAGATTGAAGGTGTCGGCGATGTATTGGTTCGTCAACAGATAGCCGTAACGGCCGGGCGGATCGTGCAGGGCGGCGACGTTTTCCAGCAGCTCCTCGTGCGTCTCGGGGGGACGGAGTCCCTTCGCGGCGTAGAGGTCCTTTCGGCAGTAGACGAAGAACGGGAAGCCGACGAAGGGAACGGAGTAGTAGGTCCCCTCCACCCGGATTCCGTCCAGAACCTGCCGCGGATAGCGGTCCGGACCGATCCGGGACATGAGGTCGTTGAGAGGGCGGACCAGACCTTCGAGGCCGTAGGCGTAGAGGTTCTGATTGTAGGTCCAGAGGATGTCCGGGACGTTGGTCCCGGCGCGGTGCGCGGCCTTCAGCTTGACCGTGTCCTCATCGTAGGGGACCGTGAGTTGTTCCACCCGTAGCTGAGGATTGGCGGCCATGAAGGCGTCATGCCACCACCTCTCCGAGGCCAGCGCCGCGTCCCGGGTGTCCGGACTCCAGGTTCGGAGGGTGAGACGGTCCGGGCCGCCGCCGGGCGCACCGCCCGGTCCGCAACTGCCCACGAACGGGAACGCCGCCGGCGTTCCCGCGATCATGGCCCCTCGTCTGAGCAGTTCGCGCCGTGAAATTCGCAGGCTGGACCCCATTCCCGGTCCTCCAGTGAGGCGGGCCGTTTCTTGGTTCACCAGTATTGCAGATCGGAATCCCCCAAGCCGGGAAATTGGAGCGAGGCTTACAGCCGCCGAACTCCCAGAGTACGACCGACCTCCCAATGGAGTGGCGGACAGCGGGCGCGGGCAACCGAAACACGGTCGTTTTCCCTTTTTCAGGCATTTTTCAGGCATTGTTTACTGTAAACAGACAATTCCGGCCCATATTTTACTATTCATAATAAATCACGTCGATTCCTTCTTTTTTCTTTCCTCCTTCCTCCATGTAGACTCCTGACCAATGTGACCGTCCGCATTGTGCGGCGGCGTTCGTAAGCCCAACCCCTCCCGGGCGAGTCTGAAAGCAGGTGTTTGAAATGTTCGGTGACTCCGCCCATATCGTTTTCGGCATTGCCCTCATCTCTCTGGGCGCCTTCATTGACGGCGGGCTCGGACTGGGCCTGAAGTGGATTCGGGTCTGGCGATGGGAACACCTCTGGATGGTCTACTCCGTCATCTCCTTCTGCTTCATGCCCTGGATCCTGAGCTTCGTGACGGTCAACGATCTCATGGGCGTCCTGGCGGCGGCATCCGGACTCGATATCTTCCGGGTCTTCATCTTCGGTTTCGGTTTCGGATTCGGCGCTGTTTTTTTCGGCCTCGCTTTGAAGATGGCGGGCATGGGGCTCAGTTACGCTATTGCCACCGGATTGGGGGCGGCGGTCGGATCCATATCCCCCCTGGTGCTGCTCCACCGGGAACAACTCTTCACCATGCAGGGACGGATCATCATGGGCGGGGTATTGGTGGCGGTGGTGGGAGTCGTGTTCTGTTCCTGGGCCGGCCACCTCAAGGACAAATCAGCGGCCCCGGCGGAGGCCGCCTCGGCGAGCGGAGAGGTCAAGCAGTGGCGGCTCGACATTCACGTCAAGTACGGCGTGATCGCCGCCGTTCTTTCGGGTCTCCTCAATCCCATGATCAATCTGAGTTTCGCCTATGGGGCTCCTCTGGCCGAGCTGGCCGAGCAGCGGGGCACGCTCCCCTTTCTGGCCCTCAACGTGATCTGGGCCATCGGGATGACGGCCGGCTCGCTGGTCAACGCCGCCTACTGCGCCTACGTCATCACCAGGAAGAAGACCTGGGGTCTGTTCCTGCCTCCCTCCCGGGACTATGTCATCGGCCTGGGCATGGGGTTGCTGGGACCCATGGGGCTGCTGCTCTACGGGGTCGGCACCTGGAAAATCGGCAATCTAGGCGAAGTGATCGGATTCCCCATGCTCTCCTCTATGGGAATCCTGAGCGCCAATCTCTGGGGGGCGGTCAGCGGAGAATGGGCCGGCAGCGGTAGAAGACCGCTGGGGTTCATGGCCATTGCCGTCGTGATTCTGATCTCCGCGATGTTCATCCTGGGGTGGAGCGGCCACTTGGCCGAAGCCTGGGAACGCTCGTAGAGTGGATGCGGCAGGAGGCTAGACGCCGCCCGACGCCAGCTTCCGTTCCAGGAAGAGTTCCTCCACTTCGCTGATGGGGTGTTCCAGGATCTCCCGCCGGCACTGGTTCAGGACCGGGCAGCCGGCCAACTGCTCCAGGTTCCAGTCGCGGACCAGCTCGCCGGCCTTGATCCGGGCCAGCATCTGCCGCATACGCTCCCGAACGTCTTCGGTGACCACGTCGCCGGTCTTGGTCAGCGCCAGGTAGGTGGCGGTGGGCGATCCGAAGGCGACCGCCTGGCCGAAGGGCATTCGGCAGATGGACTCGGTGAGGAATTGAATTTCGTAGAAGGTCTCGCCGTAGGCCTTCTCGGCCGAAAAGCCTGCTTCCACCAGGACTTCGAAGGCGGTCAGGAGGTACTTGATCATGCCGCTCAGGCCCGCGGTCTCGGCGAAGAGATTGACGGCGACCTCGTCTCCGAAGGTGGTTTCGGTGGCCCCGAAGCGCAGGATGCCGATCCCCATGGAGACGGCCAGGGCCAGATCGTGGGCTTGTCCCGTCACGTCCTGATAAACGCCGAAGTGACCGAAGATTCCCTGACCCCGGGCGTAGCGCTCACGGACGATGGCGCCCACGCAGGTGGGAACGGACAGAATCACGTCCAGGAAGTCGGGCGGTGTGATGAGCCCGAAATGCACGGCGTATCCGCTGGCGAAGACCAGGGTGTGGTCCGGGGTCAGATGCGGTCCGATATCGGTTTTGAAGACGGCAGGCTGCACCTCGTCAGGAATCAGCATCAGGATCACCCGGCCGCGCTGAACGGCGTCGGGGATGGGGACGACTTCGAACCCGTCGCCCCGGGCCTGTTCCGCGAAACGGTCTTCGACGTTTCCGATGATGACGTCGAGACCCTGGTCCCTCATGTTCTGGGCCTGGGCGTGCCCCTGGCTACCGTAGCCGAGGACCGCGATCGGGAGGTCCTTGATCAGACCGAGATCGGCGTCCTCTTCGGTGTAGAAACGATCCCGTTTCAGCGTGCCTTTCGCTTCTGCCATTGTGCTAACCTTCCTGAACGAAATGGAATTGAGGAGTGACGAGCCGCGGTCATTCACGACCCCTGTTCGAAACCTTTTCCACATTAGACGCCCGCCGGTGGGGGATGTCAATGTGAGCGCGGAGGGGCTGGAATGAAGATCGTCGGCTACGGCGACCGGCTCAGCGTCCAGCAGGGCGAGACGGTCCGGTTCATGGTCAGTTGCCGGACGGACGCCTATCGGGCCGGGATCGTGCGCCTGATTCACGGCGACGACAACCCCAAGGGGCCGGGCGTCAAGTCCGAGCCGGTGGCGGCTCCGGCGAACGGCCGATACCCGGGCCGGGTCCAGCCGTTCCATCGCGGATCGTATCTCGTGGTCCCCGATCCGTCGGTCCTCGATTTTACCGGCGGGTTCACGTTTCAGGCCTGGATCCGTCCCACGATGCCGGAAAAAGCGGGGCAGGGGATCCTGACCCAGTGGTCCGAATCGGATCATGCCGGTTACGGCCTGTTCCTGGACGGGGACCGGGGTCTGAGCCTGTGGTTCGGCGACGGCGACGGCCGGGTGGAGAAGTTTCGGACCGGGACACCGCTGACGGCATCGCAATGGTACTTCGTGGCGGCCACGTGGGATGCCGCGGAAAGGAGCGTTCGGCTGTACCAGGAACCTGTCACCACGTGGCCGCTGGACCGGTCGGGAGCGGTGGCGTCCGCTACCGCCGGGAGGGCAGGCATCGTTGCCCGTCCGTTCCCGCTCCTGATGGGCGCCTGCTGGAAACGGCCGGACGGATCACGGGCTCAGGTGGCCGGGCATTTCAACGGCAAGATCGACGGTCCCTGCCTCTACGGGCGGGCGCTGGAGTCCGCCGACGTCGAGGGCCTCAAAGGGGGAGCGGCGCCCGGCGACGTGGATGAGGCCTTGCTGGCGGCATGGGATTTCTCACTCGGCCCGTCCGGACGAAAGGTCATCGACACGGGTCCGCACGGCCTGCACGGACAGACCGTCAACCTGCCGGCGAGAGCCGTGACCGGCCACAACTGGACCGGCAACGAGGTCGATTTCAAGGCGGCGCCCGGAGAGTACGGCGCCATCCACTTCCATGACGACGATCTGGAAGATGCCGGGTGGGAGGTCGACTTCGAATTTGAGGTGCCTTCCGACCTCCGCAGCGGGGTCTACGCCGCCCGGCTGACCGCCTCGGACGCCGAGGACCACATCCCCTTCTTCGTCCGGCCCCGACGAGGCACCGCCACCGCCGACATCGCCTTCCTGGCGCCCACCTTCAGCTATCTCGCCTACGCCAACCAGAAGTTCAACAATCCGGATCGTATGGCAGTCAAGGGCCTGGAGCCCGGCTCGTCGCGGCCCCAGGACCAGTTCATCGTCAATGAACGGCTCCACAGCCTGTACGACCTGCATACCGACGGCAGTTGCGCCCATTACTCCTCGCGCCTCAAGCCCATCGTCAACATGAGGCCGGAGCACCGCCTGCCCCCGCTCTCGCTGGGCGCGGGTTCTCCCCATCAGCTCAGCGGAGACCTCCACCTGGTGGACTGGCTGGAGGCCAATTCCTACCGCTATGACGTGATCACCGACGAGGATCTGCATCACGAAGGGGTCGAACTCCTCTCTCCCTACCGGGTGGTTCTCACCGGCAGCCACCCCGAATACTGGACCCGGCAGATGATCGCCGGTCTTCAGGCGTACCAGGCCCGCGGCGGACGATTCATGTACCTGGGCGGAAACGGCTTCTACTGGGTGACGGCGGTCGATCCCGAACGGCCCCACGTCATCGAAGTGAGGCGCTGGGGCGGCAGCAGGAGCTGCGAGGCCGAACACGGGCAGTACTACCACAGTACGACGGGTGAGCTGGGGGGTCTCTGGCGCTATCAGAATCGGGGGCCGCAGAAGCTGGTGGGTGTGGGAATGACGTCGCAGGGAGCGGGATCGGGCCGTCCCTATCGGCGGCGGACCGGAAGTTTCGATCCCCGGGCCGCCTTCATCTTCGAGGGGATCGGCGAGGACGACCTGATCGGAGACTTCGAGTCATTGGCTTTCCGGTACGGCGCCGCCGGCTTCGAGCTGGACCGATTCGACCTCGCCCTGGGCAGTCCGGCCCACGCCCTGGTGCTGGCCTCCTCCTTCGGTCACTCGGATGGGTACGAGTGTGTGATGGAGGACCTCCAGAATCTGACCGGCCCCCTGTTCGGCGACAAGAGCCCGCTGATCCGGTCGGACATGGTCTATTTCGAAGGACCCCGGGGCGGAGCCGTCTTCTCGGTGGGTTCGATCGCCTGGTGCGGCAGCCTTTCCTACAACGGTTACGACAACGCGGTTTCGCGCATCACCGGCAACGTGCTGCGCCGGTTCGCCTCCGACGAGCCGCTGTGAGTGGTGGATTGAACGAAAAAGTTCTGCGGGATCATCGCGCCTCCCGGTGAGGAACGTGGCTTATGAGACTTTCAGGCAAACGGGCTGTGGTGACGGGTGGTTCGCGCGGAATCGGATTCGCCGTGGCGCGGGCTCTGGTTCACGCCGGTGCCGGGGTGATGATCTGTGCCCGGAACGGCGCAGCCGTCGAAACGGCCGTCGACGCCCTCCGGAGCAGCGGCGCGGGACCGGTCCTGGGACGGTCCTGTGACGTCAGGGACCCGGAGCAGGTCCGGGCGCTCATCCGATACTGCGTTTCCCGGATGGGCCGGATCGACATCCTGATCAACAACGCCGCCGCCGTGCGCGCCTTCAAGAGCGTGGAGGAGATGCCCGTAGAAGAGTGGCGGACCACCATCGGCACCAATCTGGACGGTGTCTTCTACGGCTGCCACTTCGCGGTCCCGGAAATGAAGAAGACCGGGGGCGGGTTCATCATCAACATCAGCAGCCTCGCCGGCAAGAATGCCTTCGCCGGAGGATCGGCCTACAACGCCTCCAAGTTCGGACTGACGGGACTGAGCGAAGCCCTGATGGAGGAGGTCCGGCACGACGACATCCGCGTCGCCTACATCATGCCGGGCAGCGTCAACACCCGTTCGCGGTCATCGGGGGACGGGAGCGGAGACGCCTGGAAGATGGCTCCGGAGGACGTGGCGGAGGTCGTTGTCAGCACCTTGACCCAACACCCGCGGTGTCTGGTGAGCCGGGTCGAGATGCGGCCGTCGAAACCCAGGAAGAAGTGATTCCGCCGCGGCCGGCGGCCTGCCGGCTCTCGCGACCAACCCGGTCAGGTCAGAAAGTCCTTCAGGGCATTCGTGTCGAGCGTCCGCGTCAGCCGGAAGACGCCGGCCGGACCGGCCGGGTAGCCCATGTAGACGAAGACATGCTGGACGCCGCGGCTGGAATCGATGATGGAGGCCCCCGGATGGAGTCCGTCGATCCGGCCCAGCACGTCGCAACGTGCGAAAAGCGCACAGTCGAATCGCCACCGAGTGCTTCCTGAGAAGAAATCCGCCGGGTCGATGCTCCAGATGTTCAGGGACATCTTCCCCGGATAGGGACGGTCCGGTCCGCTGCCGGCCCGCGCCGGAACCACGGCCTCGATCCTTTCCGTGACCGGATTGAAATCGATATCGAGCGTATCCTGGCGTCCCCGCCTGCCTGCCACTCGGATACCGGAGTGCTTCGACTTGAGAGGATGCCAACCGCTCTCCGACCAGAGTTGGGCGTAGACCGAGGTGTCCGTCCGAGCGTCGTAGGAGGCGGGATCGTAGCTGCGGCAGACGATGGCGAGCCGGTTTTCGTGGAGCAGTGCGACCGGCTCGGCCGGCCGGACGAAGGTGGGAAGCGATTGCGCCTCCTCGGCCCAGGTGCGTCCGCCGTCCCGGGAATAGCGGAAGTGGATCTTGTCGTGGATACGGACACTTTTGCCGTCGGTGTCCGGTGGATGTGGCCCCTCATTGTACTGTTCGGTCACCAGGTTGGAGTGCCCCGCCACGACCAGTCCGTAGTCCGGGTGTTCGAACAGGCGCGGGCCGACATAGACCACTGGACCCGATGTGGTGTCCTCCCGCATCGCGCGGGAAAAATGCACCCAGGTCCTGCCCTGGTCGTCGCTACGAAATACCCCGTGGTCGCTCACCAAGACCACTCCGCCGTCGGACGCCGTCCCGATGGCATTCAGATGGATTTTGTAGCCCAGGGTCGGATCCTGGTCGCGGGCGAACTTGTAGCGGTGGGCCAGTGGAATGTGTCCTCCCCGGAAACGGTCTTCCCGGGTCATCACCTGGCGCAGGTCGAAGGGTTCGGTCCAGGTCTTCCCCTCATCCGTCGACCGCACCATCATGGTGTAGCTGTGCCGGTCGTCGGTGCGCTCCAGCCCCTTCCAATGGCCCGGAATCCGGCGGTGCACCACGATGATGGCGTCGCCTGCCTGGGTGGCCACCGGCCAACCGAAATGGTTGTTGAGGGCGCCGGGATCGGGAGGGAGACTGACGGGAGCGAGCTCCATCAGTCCCCGCCTACGGCCTTCCTCCAGTTGGGCCGATTGCCGGGGAGACATGCAGAGCAGGTGCTCCACCGTCGATTCGCCGGCGGGGACCGAGCCGGCGCTCCGGATCGCGGAGCAACTCACCGTCCCTTGCGCTGCCAGCCGGAGAAACCGGCGCCGGGAAATCATGCGGGAACTCCTCTTGCGGGAAATGGCCAGTGGCCACGATAATGGAAGACAACAAGACCCACGGCAAGGCCTGCGCGTGGATTCCTGCATGCGCTCTTCCGGGCGGAAAGGTTGAATCATGGCGATCGCGAGACTCTCGGACGATCAGGTGGACAGTTATCGGCGCGAGGGTTACCTGTTGCTGCCCGAGTTCTTCGGCGCGGACGACATGGCGGCAGTCGATGGGGCGATTCGGGAAGTCACGGAAGCGGCGCTGGCGAGCGGCGACTGGAGCGATGTCCTGGAGTTGGAGCCCGAACTGCAGGATGGACGTCCGGTGCCGCGACGGATCTATGAACCACACGAACGGCACGAGACCTTTCGCCGCCTTGGATCCGACGCGCGCCTGCTGGATTGCCTGGAGCCGCTGATCGGCCCCAACATTGCGGCCCAATACAGCAAGATCAACATGAAACCGGCCCGGGTGGGATCGGTGGTCAAGTGGCACCAGGACATGGCCTACTTCCCCTCCACCAATGACGATCAGGTGGCGGTGTTGATCTACGTCGACGACGCTACGGAGGAGAACGGCTGCCTCCAGGTGTTGCCGCGGCACCACACCCACTTCTTCGACCACACCGGAGCCGACGGCCAGTTTGCGGGCATGGTCACCGAGGATCTCAGCGATGGCCGCTTCGGCCGGCCGGTTTCCTTGGCCGGTCCTTCCGGAAGCGTCATCCTCCTGCACTGCATCGCCCCCCATGCCTCGCTTCCCAACCGGTCCGAGCACCCCCGCCGGACCCTGATCTACGGGTACCAGGCCGCAGACTGCTATCCGATCTACTTCGGAGAGATGACGTCGTACGGGATGACCGGCCAGGTGTTGCGCGGCAGGCCGTCCCGATTCGCCCGGTTCGGCGGACCGCCGCCGCTGATTCCCCACTACGACGGCATGTGGAAATCGCTCTACCAACTGCAGGAGGAGGCCAAGGTCGAATGAGTTGGTCCCCATTCCGGCGCACGGATCCCTCTTGGACCCGCCGGACCCGAATCCGCCCGGGTTTGTCGACCACCCGGTCCGGGGAGTAAACTGTTGTCAACCTTGCGAGAGATGGTGAACCGCCTGATCCGCCTCCTGCCCGTCGGTCTGGTCTTCTTCGGTACGGTGTCTTTTGCCTCTCCCTCAGCCGGTCAGGACGCCCGGGCCGAGGAAAAGGCGGATCCGTTCGCCCAGTGGCTGAATCGGGACGTGGTCTACATCATCTCGCCGGAAGAGAAAGCCGTCTTCTCCAAGTTGACCAGCACCGAAGAGAAGGAGAGTTTCATCGAGCAGTTCTGGCGCCGCCGCGACTCCGATCCCTCCACCGCCTTCAACGAGTTCAAGACCGAGCACTATCGCCGCATCGCGTACTCCAACGAGCGGTATCACAGCGGCGGCATCCCGGGATGGAAGTCGGACCGGGGCCGGATCTACATCGCCCTGGGCCCTCCCACCTCGGTGGATCGCTACGGCGCCGGACAGACCTACTACCGGGACATCGACGAGGGGGGCGGGACCACCGCCGTCTATCCCATGGAGAAGTGGTACTACAACCACGTGGAGGACATCGGGAGCGGAATCGAGATCGAATTCGTGGACAAGACCATGACCGGAGAGTACCGGATGGCTCTGAGGCCGGAGGAGAAGGATGCCCTCCTCTACATGGACGGGGCGGGCCTCACCCTGTTCGAGCGAATGGGCCTCGACACCCGGGCCGGACGGATCCGCGCCATGGACCCGATGCGGTCGGTGGGCGGGGAATTCGATGCGGTTCACAAGCATGCGGAGAATCCGTTCCTCCGGCTGGATCGGTTCTTCCGGCTCCAGCAGGCGCCCCGGATCCAGTTCAATGACCTCAAGGCCGCGGTCGCCACCAACATTACCTACGACGAGCTGCCGATCTTCGCCGCCAACTCCTACACCCGGCTGACCGCCGAATCGTTCATGGTTCCCATCACCGTTTTTCTGCCCCTGAACGAACTGGCCTATGAGGCTCCGTCCGCCGGCGCCGCACCTCGGGCGACGGTGCAGCTTTACGGTTCGGTAAAGAGCATGGGAGGCCGGATCGTCAGCGAGTTCGAGGAGACGATTTACGACGACCAACGGGTCTCGGCCGCGGAGGTGAAGGGACGGAAATCCTTCCAGAAGGTCCTCCCGCTGGCCCCCGGCATCTACAAGCTCGATCTGATCGCCAAGGACCTGGGGAGCCAGAAGATCGGCCACCTGCAACAGCGGCTGGTGTTGCCGGTGTCGGTGCCCGAGGGGCTCTCCCTCTCGTCTCTGGTGCTCTCGGACACGATCGTTCCGGCCAAGGGGGCAACCCTGCCCAGCCCCTTCGTCACGGTTCTGGGTTGGAAGGTGTACCCGGTGCAGGGCCGGCGATTTCATACGGGGGACCGGCTGGGGGTCTACTTCGAGGTCTACAGCTTCGAAGTCGATCAGAGCCGAGACCTGGCGGATCTCGACATTTCGGCGACCATCGTCAATTCCAGAGGCGAAGAGCTCATCGACGGGCCTGCCACGCACCTCTTTTCGCGCTTCAGCGACCGGGTGGCGGCCGCTCTGGTTTTCCCGCTGGAGGGCATCGAAAGCGGGGACTACACGCTTCTACTGAAGGTCGAGGACAAGATCCAGCAACGAGACGTTCGGGACAGGGTCCGGTTCAAAGTCGTTCCCGCCGACTCCTGACTCCTGGTTCGGGGGGGCGAAGGAATCTTCAGCCGGTTCGCCTCGGAGGTGCGAATGACGACGGAGGAGAGAATCCGCCGCTTGAAGACGGACGGGTTCTGTGTGATCGAAGGGGTCATCCCCGACGACAAGGTCGATCAGGTCCGGCAAAGCGTGGTGGAGGCCCAGGCCCGGCGCCATGGGGAAGCCGAAGCCGAGTTGGCGGCGACGCGGTCCCGGGGTCACCGGGTCGGGGTCATGGGTGTCGCCAATCTCCGGCAGGTGATCAACGAGACCCAGGCTTTCGCCCCCTACTTGGCCGACCGGCGGATCCTGGATTTGGCGGAAGCCTTCTTCGGTCCGTGGGTCCGGATCTCCTGCACCGACTGTGTGATCAACAATCCGGGAAACGGGCGCGGCTATCTGCACGCGGACTGGCCCTACAATCGAACCAACGCCTCTCACGTTCGCGCCCCCTATCCCGACGTCATGATGCACATCTCGACGATTTGGATGCTTTCCCCCTTCAGCGCTGAGACGGGCGGCACGCTCGTGGTGCCCGGAAGTCACCGGACCTCCAGCAACCCGGCCGGCGGCGGAAACTCCGTCCCTGAAGACGACCCCTACCCGACCGAGATGAACGTCTGCGGTCCCGCCGGCAGCGTGTTCGTGAGCGACAGCCGGCTCTGGCATGCGGTCGCTCCCAATCGGAGCCGGGAGCCCAGGATCGCCATCCTGATTCGCTACGCTCCCTGGTGGCTCAATCTGAATCCCACCATGATCGGCACGCCGGAGCACACCGCCATGGTGGTGGAGACGGGCGGCAAGAACTACGAGTTGCCGCCGGTTCGAAAGAGCGTCTACGAATCCCTGCCGGAAGACGTGAAGCCGCTCTACCGGTTCTGGGTGAAATAACGCGCGAAACGGCGGTTGTCACCCGGTCGAATCCACGGGCCACCGGCCAGACAGGATTCGGCGGTGTTTGATGTCCGTCGACTCCAGAGTGTAGACCCAGGCGAGTTCGCGGCATCCGGACGCCGAAGTCACCACCAACACGCGGCGGTAGAGGCTCCGGCCATCCGGACGGAAGCCTTCCAGCCGGTCGATGGCCGGCAACCGGGATTCCGGGTCGTCGAAGGTGAGAAGTTCCCCGTACACTGTTCCCCAGTCCCCCGTTTTGGCGCCTCCCGGAACCGGGCGGGGATACTTTCCGGCCCCGTCGGCAAGGCGCGTTTGCGTGGCCACGTCGGCGAGGGGGTCCGCAGTTCCGCAGGCCAGAACATCCTCGCCGGGCACCTCGAGAACCGGGAAGCCGGGTCCGTCGTAGAGCCGGCCGCGAACTTGCGCCTCCCCAATCTCCAGCGCTCCCCGGCAGAATTGGTTGTGGTTTCGGCAGCCTCGCTTGAGAGTGCCATAGACGAAGAGTTTCAACATTCCGGATGGACTCTCCTCCTGGGATTTTCGGATTCTGCGATTTGTTTCGAGAGTTGTCCATCGGTCACCGAAAAACTCCATGAGGCTGGAGTCACGCGGGGCTGAACCGAAAATGTCCCCTGGTCTTGACAATGGTCTCCGGGCGCAACCACAATGTTCTCAACTCTTTTTCAGGTTTCCGGTTTTTTCTGATTTCCAGTTTTCTCTGGCCACCTGATCTTTCCGGGGAAACGTCTTCTATGCGTCCCCTGCACGGCTCGCCTTTCTGGAGACACATCAATGACAAGGAAACCCTCGCGCCTCGCTCTGGCGGCGGCTTTGGCACTGTTCGCCTGCGCTAGTGTCCTGGGCCAGCAGATCTCAGGGACCATAACCGGCAACGTGGCCGATACTTCCGGCGCAGTGCTTCCCGGAGCGGAGGTCACCGCCACGAATACGGCCACGGGAGTGGATTCGGGGGCCCTGGTCAATGACCAGGGACTCTATCGCATCCCCAATCTCCCTCCCGGCATCTACGATCTCACCGCCTCCCTGCCCGGTTTCAAGACCACGGTCATCAGTGGCATCGAGGTCCGGGTCGACAGCGTGGTGAGGCGGGACGTGGCCCTCGACGTGGGCGCAATCGCCGATCAGGTGACCGTGGAAGCGTCCCGGAACGTGGTCGAGTCGGAGGAACCCTCGCTGGGTGAAGTGGTCGGAGAGACGGAGATTCTCGAGCTGCCCTCGGGTGAAAAGAACTTCATGACCCTGGCCAGCATCACCCCCGGAGTGACGCCCGAACTCCCCACCGGCGAGTTCGGTTCCTCCTACGCGAACCGGAGCAACCTGCAGGTGGCCATTTCGGGACAGAGGCACGTATCGACCAACGTCCTCTTCGACGGCATTCCCAGCAAGGAGTTCTACATCGGTTTGGTGGCCACGGTCCCGGCGGTGGAGACGCTGCAGGAGTTCAAGGTCCAGAAAGGGTACTTCGCCGGCAACTACGACAATGCCGCCGTCATCAACGTGGTGACCAAATCGGGCACCAACGAAATCCACGGCACGCTCTGGGAGGCGCATCAGAACGACAACACCAACGCCCGCAGCTTCTTCGATGTGGGCAGCCCGGAGACTCTGCGCAACCAGTACGGTTTCGAGGTGGGGGGGCCGATTCTTTCCGACCGGTTGTTCTGGTATGGAAGTTATGAGGAGATCCGTGGCCGGGAGTCCGGGACCGGGAGAGGGAGCGTTCCCAATGCCGGATGGCTGAACGGCGACTTCTCCGATCTACTCCCCGGCACCCAACTGGTCGATCCCATAACCGGAAACCCCTTCAACAACAACCAGATCCCGAGTTCTCGAATCGACGGCTTCGCTCAGACCTGGATGGAACGGGGATTCATTCCGGGTCCCACGCATCCGGGAGCGGCGCTGAACTACATCGGCCCCACGCTGACTGTCGTGGACGAAAACAAAATGCTGGTGCGGTTCGACTACGCGCCCTCCGAGAGCGACAAGTTCTTCGGCCGCTATTCCTACAGCCGGTCGGACCGGTTTGAGGACCGGATCATTCGGGAGGACTCGACCCGCCCGCTGCACGCGGACAACATGGTGGTCGATTGGGTTCACGTCTTCGGTCCCGCACTGACCCTCAATCTCAAGGGAGGTCTCAACCGCGTGGACTTCTCGGCTGCCGGCCGGTCCCAGGACACCGAGACCAATTGGGGTCAGGTGTTCGGCGTAAAAAACATCAATGTCGTTCCGGTGTGCAACCGAGTGCTCTCCCTGGGCATCGGCGGAGTCGGGGGCTTCGGGACCTGGAGCAACAACTGCGAAGAGCCGGTTCAAAAGGACCAGCACTACCTGGTCAATCTGAACTGGATCGAAGGAAGACACCAGGTCATGCTGGGTGCGGAGGTGCGGAGAAAGCGCCAGGATCTGGCCATCGTGAGCGGTCACGCCGGGCGTTTCACCTTCAACAACAGATTCAGCGGGCACAATTTCGCCGACTTCCTGCTCGGGTATCCCAGCGGTATCGATGGGGTCAACTACCAGAACCCGGTCAAGAAGCACGCCTTCTGGTACAACGGCTTCATTCAGGACGACATCAAAGTGACCCAGAACTTCACTCTTTCGTTGGGAATGAGGTATCAGGTCTATCCTTGGGAATCCGATGAAGACCACCTCATCATGCTGTTCATTCAGGAGGGTGACGGAAGCACGATCCAGGCCTCGCCCGAAAGGCCGAGACTGGTGGACATCGACGCCAACGACTTCGCGCCCCGCATCGGGTTCGCCTGGACGCCGAACGGGCGTGACGATCTCGCCATCCGCAGCAGCTTCGGGGTCTTCTACGACGACGTGCCGGGCAACGACCGGGGCTGGGACTCCATCGGACCCAGCGTGGGCGTCGGCCAGAACTTCATCAGCGACCTCCTGACCCCCACCCTGCGCACCACGGGGCAGCTCCCGGATCCGCCGGCCATCGAGCCCACCTCCATCATGGGGCCCAACGTCTTCTTCATCATGAACAGTGAGACGAAGCGGCGGGATCCCTATCAGCAGGTCTGGACGCTGAGTCTCCAGAAGACCTGGGGTTCCGACCTGTTCACCGAGATCGCCTACGTCGGGTCCCACGGCATTCACATGTCCAAGCGCCGCAACCTCAACGTCCTGCACCAGGCTCAGCCGCCCGAATGCGGGGCCGAGTGCCGGATTTCCAAGCGGCGCTTCAAGAACTTCGCCTGGATCCTGACCGACCAGGGCGAAGGCCAAGCCTACTATCACGGGTTGGAGAGCAGCCTGCGCAAGCGGCTGAGCCACGGCTTCAGCTTCACCGCGGCCTATACCTACTCCAAGTCGCTGGACTGGGATTCCTTCGACAACAAGGGGGCCCGGGCCTACGTGCCAGGCAAGCCGGACAAGGGACGCAGCACCTTCGACGTGCGCCAGCGTTTCGTCACGAGTTTCATCTACGAAACCCCCAAAATGCAGAATCTGAGTGCGGTGCCCCGGACCCTTTTCGGGGGTTGGCAGCTTTCGGGGATCGGAAGTCTGCAGAGCGGATTCGGCTTTCATCCCACGACTTCGTTCGATCCTTCCAACACCGAACAGATCGCCACCAACAAGCGGCCCGACCGCACTTGTGACGGAAACGGCGGCCGGGCCATCAACCAATGGTTCAGCACCAGATGTTTCCAAATGCCGGCCCTCGGCACCTTCGGCAACAGCGGCGTCCATTTTCTGGACACCGACGGGTTCATCAACTTCGATTTCTCGCTGGCCAAGAACTTCTACATTCCTCAGATCAACGAGGAGAGCAAGATTCAGTTGCGGTTCGACTCCTTCAACTTCTTCAACAACGTGAACTTCGGTAAACCAGGAAGCCGACTGGAGCGGGCCAGTTTCGGCGTCGTTTCGAGCGCCCTGCCGGGACGAATCTTCCAATTTGGACTGAGGTTTTCATTCTGAATCAAGCGGGTGGGGGGCATCGGCCCCTCACCCGCGTTTCCGGCCAATTCCGTTAAAAAGGACTAAGGGATAGAGGCTTGTGAAAGACTTTGTTCCTTGCCGCCACCTCCGTTGCCAATCATCAGGCTGCGGGCCGATCCCGTTTCCCGAGCGTCAGGCGGATCACTGCCTGACCCGCGTTACCGCCGCCTGTGGTCTTGCGTCCAGGATCGCGGCGCTTCTCCTGGTCCTGCTCGGTGCCGGTTCGATCCTCCCGGGACAGGATCGGGCCCGGGCGCAGGAGCTCTATGGGAGCGCCGTCGCCCTGTTGGAGTCGGGGGACTATGCCGGAGCCGACGAGAAGATCGGTTCCCTTCTCGCCGACTTCCCCGAAATTCCGCAAGCGCTGAACGTGGCCGGGATTATCGCCGATCTTCGTGGGCAGCCGGAGCGATCCATCGCCTACTTCGAGCGGGCCGTGGTCCTGCGCGACGATTTCATCGATGCTCGAAGCAACCTGGCCCGCCTCTACGCCAAGACCGGTCGGCTCCAGGAGGCCCGGCGTCAGTTCGAGCGCGTGCTCGATTGGAACCCCGCCCATCTGCCGTCGCTGAAGGGCCTGGTCGAACTGCTCAATGAAACGGGTGACTACGAAGCCGGACTGAAAAACGCAGTCCGGGCACTGGCCCAGGCGCCTGGGGACCCGGAACTGCTCCTGGTATTGGCCAAGGCTCAGTTCAAGCTGGGGCGGGAGGCGGAGGCTGCGGCAACGACCCGTCGGTTGCGCCGCCTGTTGGCCTTTGACGGCGAAGGACTCCATGCCCTGGGGCTGATGCTGTTGGAGAACGGCCGCTACGCCGATGCCGTCACGATTCTCCGCGAAGCCGGAGAACGCCAGGGGCGGGATCCGGAAATCGTCAGCTCCATGGGCATCGGCTACGGTCTGGCCCGGAAGGTCAACCAGGCCATCTCCTCTTTCCAGGAGTCCATCCGTCTGCGCCCCCGGGAACCGCAGGGATACTTTCACCTGGCTCTTGCCTATGGAATGCAGGGCCGTTTCGACGAAGCCGCCGCCGAGCTTCGCAGAGTGCTGAGATTGGACCCGGAATCCACCGACGCGGCTCACCACTTGGGCGTCAGCCTCTACAAGCAGGGGCTCGAGGCCGAGGCGAAGCCATTCTTCACGCAGGTCCGGCAGCGGGAGCCGGACCGGGTGGAGACCCTCTACTACCTGGCTCTCATTCGTTTCCAGGAGGGCGACTACCCGAAAAGCCTGGGTCTCCTGAGCCGGGTGCTGACTTTGCAAGAGGATCACATTTCCGCACACTACAAGGCGGCGCAGGTCAACGCCAAGCTGGGACGCCGGACGGAGGCCCAAGGGCTGCTCCGGGAGTTCAAGCGGCTGGAGTTGCAGCGGGAGCGTTCGCGGAAGGAAAGATTCCACATCTATGCAGGGGTCGGCGACGACTTCTCCGTCTTTGGAACGAAGTAGGACCATCGGGTTCCGGGCGCGGATGGCCCTGCCGGCCCTGGCGCTTTGGACCTGGCTGCCGGCGGCGCCGGTCCAATTCACCGATATTACGGCGGAGGCCGGGATTCGATTCCGGCATTTCAACGGGGCCGCCGGCCATTTCTATTTTCCCGAGATCGCCGGACCGGGAGCCGCTTTTCTCGACTATGACCGGGACGGCGACCAGGACATCTTTCTGGTCAACGGATCGAGCCTGCCGGCGCCGAACCCCGCCACCGACCCCAACAGCCAGTTGTATCGAAACGACGGCAGTGGAACTTTCACCGAGGTCACACCCCGGTCCATGATCGACCTCAGGGGGTTCTTCGGCATGGGGGCGGCAGCGGGAGACTATGACAACGACGGCGATCCGGACCTTTACGTCACCGGCTACCTGAGAAGTGTCCTCCTGGTCAACAACGGGGACGGCACCTTCCGGGACGGCACCGATGCAGCGGGAGTCCGGAACCCGGGGCACTGGGCCACCAGCGCCGGGTTTTTCGACTTCGACCGGGACGGTCTCCTGGACCTCTTCGTCTGCAACTACGTCCGGTTCGACACCGCCGTGAATCCCCCCTGCTCCGGCGGCGGATTCCGGTCCTATTGTCATCCCAGCGCCTTCGAAGGCGACCCCAACGTCCTCTACCGCAACAACGGTGACGGGACCTTCTCCGACGTGAGCGGGGAGAGCGGGGTTGCCGGGGTGCGCGGCAAGTCCTTGGGAGTGGCCTTCGCCGACTATGATCGGGACGGTTGGATCGACGTGTTCGTGGCCAACGACACCGTGGCCGACTTTCTCTTCCACAACCAGGGGAATGGCACCTTCCGGGAGGTCGGTTTCCTGGCGGGCGTCGCGTACAACGAGGATGGTCATGCCCGGGCCGGAATGGGAGTGGACTTCGGCGATTACGACGGGGACGGCCGGCTGGACCTGATCGTTACCAACTTCACCTCCGAGGGAAACGCGCTCTTCCGCAACGCCGGGGATGGGTCGTTCGCCGAGGTCACCCGCCACACCGGGATCCGCAAGAACAGCTTCCTGAAGGTGGGGTTCGGCGTTCGCTTCTTCGATTACGACAACGACGCCGACCTGGACGTGATGGCCGTGAACGGGCACGTGATTCCCCGCATCGCCGAGTACCGGGACGACACCAGCTTTCCCCAGGAAAAGCTCCTCTATGACAACCGGGAAGGGAAATTCCGGGAACGGTCGAGGGAGTCGGGAGACTGCTTTTCGGTCCGGGACGTGGGGCGGGGCGCCGCCTTCGCCGACATCGACAACGACGGCGACGTCGACGTCCTGGTGACCAACAATGCCGGCGGGGCGCAACTGCTTCGGAACGACGGCGGTAATCGAAATAACTGGCTGCTCCTGAAATTGGTCGGCGCCAAGAGCAACCGGGACGGCATCGGAGCCCGTCTCACCGCCCGCATCGGCGGTCGGGTCGTCGTCACCCAGGTCCAGCGGGCGGCCAGCTACCTGTCGAGCCAGGACCGGCGCGTGCACCTCGGGCTGGGGGCGTCCCCGATAGTGGACCGGCTGCGGATCGAGTGGCCCAGCGGCAGGTCCCAGACGATGCGCGCCCTGCCGGCCAATCGTATTCTGACCATCGAAGAGACGGTTCAGGAAGGACCTTGACGTCTTGGTTTGAGGGAGGCTTGGATATGAGCAATTGCTGGAGACGCCGGGAATTTCTAAAGATGGCAATCGCGGCAAACGCGGGGATGCCTTTTTGCACCCCGGCGCCGCCCCTGCGGACCCGTCCCTTTTTTCGGAGCGAGGATCTCTTCGTCGCGGGCGTGAACGGGGTTCGCGAGTATCGGATTCCGGCTCTGGCGACCACGGCGAAAGGGACGCTGCTGGCCCTCTGCGATGCCCGGGTGGAGAAACCGGGGGATGCCCCCAACAACATCGACCTGGTCCTGAAACGCAGCGAAGATCAGGGGGAGACCTGGTCGCGGATGGCGGTGGTGGCCGACTTTCCGGGAAGTCGGGCGGCCTGCGATCCCTGCATGCTGGTCGATGGACGGACCGGTAGGGTCTGGGTGATCTACGATCATGTCTGGCCCGACCTCGAGTCTCTGGAGCGGGCGAACCAGGTTCTTCCCCAGGGGGTGATGCCGGACGGGACGGGCCGGATCATCACTTTGCACGCCATCGTCAGCGAGGACGACGGAAAGACCTGGTCTCCGCCGGAGGACATCACCGGCCAACTCACCCAAGAGGGCTGGGTGGCCGTGATGGCCGCTCCGGGAAGAGGGATCCGGACCGCCAGCGGCCGTCTTGTCGTGCCCTGCTACTCCCGCCGTGTGGACGGGTCCGGCCGTCAGGGCGACTACTCCTCGGTGGCCTACAGCGACGACCGGGGCCGGAGCTGGACACTGGGGTCGGCCGCCGGTCCCGCCACCAATGAATGCCAGGTGGTCGAACTGGCGAACGGAGACCTGATGCTGAACATGCGGAGCTACCATGGAAGGGGGTGCCGGGCGGTCGCCACGTCCGGCGACGGCGGCGAGTCCTGGTCGGAGTTGAGACACGACACCGAGCTGATCGAACCCCGGTGCCAAGCGAGCTTGATCGGATACGGCGCCGGGGCGGGCAGCGGCGGCTGGAATCGGCTTCTGTTCTCGAACCCGGCCCACCGCAAGGAGCGGGTCAACATGACGGTGCGGCTGAGTTCGGATTCGGGGGCCACCTGGCCCGTTTCCAGGGTCATTCATCCCGGCCCGTCGGCCTATTCGTGCCTCACGGTGCTGGAGGACGGCAAAGTCGGTCTGCTGTACGAGAATGGCTCCGGGAGCCCCTACGAGCGGATCAGCTTCGCCCGATTCAATCTGGAGTGGCTGACCGGCGGGAATGTGCCGCCGGCGTAAATCCCGGCGGCCTGGGATAATCGTAGTCTGGTGGGGCCGGCTGCTCCCGGCCTGCGGTCCGGACAGGAGGAATCAACCATGAGACTAGCGCTGATTCAGATGGAGAGCGCCATCGGCGGACTCGACGGAAACATTGCCCGGGCCTCCCGCTTCATCGACGAAGCGGCAGCCGGAGGAGCCGAGCTCCTGGTCCTCCCCGAGTTCTGGAGCACCGGATATTTCCCCCTGGCGGTGGATTACAGCTTCTACGACCTGGCCGACAGCGACGCCGGAAAGGCCACTACGGCGGTCCGGGATAAGGCGCGGCAGCACGGAGTGCACATCGCGTCCACCATCTATGAGCGCCACGGTCCCGGACTCTTTTACAACACCTCCATGATGGTGAGTCCCAAGGGCGAAATCGTCAGCAAGTACCGGAAGGTCCATGTCCCGGCACGGAGAGGTCTGGAAAAACTTTTCTACCGCGGCGGCTCCAAGTTTCCCGTGGCTCCGGTGGGCGAGTGGCGGGTCGGCACCATGCTCTGCTACGACACCCTGCTGCCCGAACCAGCCCGGTGCCTGGCCCTGAACGGGGCGGAACTGATCCTGGCGCCTTTCGGGGCGTCGACCACCGAGGGGGGGATCTGGGAACACATGATCATCACCCGGGCCTTCGAAAACGGTGCCTACGTGGCCGCCTGCAATGCGGTCGGGGAACTGCATCTTCCCGATGGCGACGCCTTCGTCCTGGGCGGCAAGAGCATCATCGTGGATCCGGAAGGGGGAATCGTGGCGGAGGCCCCGGCGTCCGGGGAGATGGTCGTCTATGGAGATCTCGGGCTGGACCAGGTGAACGAGGTCCGCAACCGCTACTTCATGTTCCGGGACCGCCGGCCCGACGCGTATCGAGTCATCACCGCCGACACGGAAGACATTCTCGGTTAGACGGAAAATCCCCCCGGGCCGCCATGAATTCCGGGACTTGGTTTGCCACCGATGGTCAGTCGCGCTGGCCGGCTCGCGACAGTTGGAGCCTCCCCCCTTCCCGTAGGTGGTAGTGCCGGTCGGCGCCGACGTCCCGAAACCTCTGGACCTCGCCGCTGGGCCATCTCACCGTCAGCAACCGGGCGCGTTCGGCCGCAGCCAGTCCGAAATGGACCCGCAGGTCGTTGCTGGCCTGGTAGCTGGAGCCCCCGGAAACCTCCCGCATCTGCCTCCCGGTTTCGGTCTCCAGGGTGACCCGGGTCCCGATGGCGCTCCGGTTCGAGCGAACGCCTTCCAAGTCCAGAATCAGCCAGTGCCGGGCGCCCTGCGGTCCGTCGTTCCTCAGCAGTGAGGGGGGCCCGTCCAGGTTGTTGATCCCGATGTCCAGGTCTCCGTCGTTGTCGTAGTCGGCGAAGGCCGATCCGCGACTCGACCGGGGCCGGTTTCCTCCTCCCTTGATGGCTCCCTTGACCTCCCGGAACTTGCCGTTTCCCAGATTCAGGAAGAACTGGTTTCGCTCCAGGTAGGTCGAACCGGTTTCGTACCGGTCGATCTGGGGATAGATGTGGCCGTTGGAAACGAACAGGTCCTCCCATTCGTCGTTGTCGAGGTCGGCGAAACCGGTTCCCCAGGCCAGGAAGGGCCAGGTCGCCGTACCCAGGTCCGCGGCGTAGGTGACGTCGCGAAAGAAACCGTTCCCCAGGTTGCGGTACAGGGTGTTGTAGTCGTCGGAGAAGTTGGTCACGTAGAGATCGAAGTGTCCGTCCCGATCGTAGTCTCCGGTGGCGACTCCCATCCCGGCCTGCTCCTTGCCGTCCTCGTCATAGGCGACGGAGGAAAGGAGTCCCATCTCCCGGAAGCTCCCGTCCCCGTTGTTCAGGAACAGGAAGTTGCCCATGGAATCGTTGGCGACGTAGAGGTCGAGGTCTCCGTCGTTGTCCGAATCGAACCAGAGGGCGCCTAGTCCGAACGCCGGCCGGACCGCCATCCCCGCCCCGGAGGTGACGTCGGTGAAGGTTCCGTCGCCGTTGTTGCGGTAGAGAACGTCGCCGTCCGGGGTCAGTCCCTGCGGCCCGCAGGCGACCTGGATGCCCCGGTATCCGCAGGTCGGAGCCGGGGGCCGGTGGTGGTCGAATTTGACGTAGTTGGTGAGGTACATGTCCAGCCTGCCGTCCCCGTCGTAGTCGGCAAAGGCGGCGCTGGAGCCCCATCGCGGGTCGTCCGTGCCCGATCTTGACGCGATATCCGTGAACGTGCCGTCGCCGTTGTTGCGAAAAAGGGCATTGGGGCCGAAGTTGCAGACATAGAGGTCGGGCCACCCGTCGTTGTCGACATCGGCGACGGCCGCTCCCATTCCCCAGTGGTTGCCACCGACACGAGCTTGGGCCGTGACGTCGGAAAAGGTGCCGTCGCCGTTGTTGCGGAAAAGCGCGTTGGATACGGTCCGCTTCCCGGTCAGCAATTCCTCCCAGCGTCCGCCGTTGACCAGGTAGAGATCGGGCCAACCGTCCCGGTCGTAATCGATCCAGGCGATCCCGCCGCCATCGACTTCCAGCAGATATTTCTTTTCCGGGCTTCCACTGAAATGGCGGAACTCCAGGCCCGCCGTCTCGGCCACGTCGGTGAAGCGGATCGTGGACAGGGAGAGGACCAGCCAGAGGCTCAGCATGTTCCGTATCGGCCTCCGGCCTGCGCCGCGGGGACCGGATGGAGCCGCCGGGAGGCGCCGCCTTCTCTCATCGGTTCCGGTCCGGGCAATGGCCTTCCCGGAAGGCAAAGGGGTCGGCGGATGAAGAATCCTGCGCTCTCAGCCGTTCGACCCGCTCCAAGGCCCGGCGCGCCAGATCGGGTTCTCCTGCCTCCCGGTAGAGCTGGGCCAGCAGGTAGTTCGGAGCGATGAACGACGGACACAGATCGATGCTTTTGCGGACAGCAGCCAAGGCATCTTCGGTACTGCCGAGATTCCGGTGGGCCTTGGCCAGAAGGAAGTAGACACGATGTTTCAGGGAGTCTTCAATTCCGGGTTCCGCCCGCGATAGCTGGCGTTTCGCTTCTTCTACCGTCCCCTGTTGCAGCAGGATCCCGGCCAGCTCCAGCCGGGCTCTGGCGTGGCCGGGATAGAGGGCGATCTCTCTTCTGAAGGCCGCCACCGCATTCACCGGGTTGGACAGGTTGGAATGGAGCATGCCCATCTGAAAACTGAGCCATGGCCGGTTCGGTTCTCCGGAGGCAACCGTGGAATACTCCTTGAGCGCCATCTCGCTGAAGTTCAGGTTGTTGTAGCTGCGCGCCAGGGACATCCTCGCTTCGACGTTGCCGGGACTGATCTCCAGGACGCGTTTCAGCGCGGTGGCGGCGTCCTCAATGAGCCGCCTGGCCCTGGGATCGAAGGGATGCAGTCCGGATTCCTCCTGGCGGCCGAGCAGGAACTGCGCCAGATTGTAGTGGAAATCGGGCTGTTGGGGTTGGATCTCCACCGCCCTGCGAAGATGCCTCTCCGCCTCTTCGTTCTTTCCCAAGGCAGCCAGCACCATGCCGTAGAGTTCCTGGTAGACGGCATTCGAGCCTTCCTGTTCGACGGCTTGGCGGGCCAACACCGAGGCCTCCTGAAAACGGCCCTGCCGGAACTTCTCCAGGATATGTTGGTCGAGTCCGGACTGGGAGAAAACGAGGCTCGCGGTCATGAAGCAGGAGAGAATCCACAGGCCGCCGGTGATGGATCGCCGATGAAGAGGGGGACAGGAAAGTCCCCCCTCCTGTCCCGCCTCCCACCGGGGACGGACCGGTCTTGAAGTTGACGTCAATCCTGCTCTCAGAAGCCGACCTCAGTCAGAAGCTCTCCATACTCCGCGACGAGGAGATCCACCGTTTCCGCCACGGGAGGCGCGGGAATATCGTAGGTTCTGACCGCCGCCTCCACCGACATGCCGCCCTGGGCCACCGTCTCGGCCGTGGGCATGTATGCCAGAACCCCGTTGCAATACCCTCCGAACATGGTGTGCTTCGCCTTGGATCGTTTCTTGACCCCCAACCCGATCTCCACGAAGGGCTCTCCCGGCTGCGCCACCAATACGAAATCGTCCAGCCGGAAGGCCACGATGTCGAACGACAACGAGTCTTCCCCAACGCCCGCCTTGGCTTTATCCAGGACGCCTCTGGCCCAGACCTCAACGAGTTGCGCGGGACAGACCTCGGTCGTATCGGCGCCGCTCTCCACCAGCTTTCGCACATTGGCGGCGGCTTCGGCGTATTGGGCTTCCGCCTGGTCCAGGGAGGGTAGAGGCTGCAGGGGAAGGTCAACCTGACGGCTGGCGGCTTTCAGAACCTTGTGGGTGGGGCCGTCCCTGAACTCCTTGTGGTAGAGGGCGATCCGGGAGAGCGAGAGGCCGCGTTCCCGGATTTCCTCGTGGGGCCGCGTCTCGATGCCGTAGAAGGCTTGCAGCGCGGCGGCGCCGACAATTCCGCCGGTGCGTTCCTTCTCGCCCCAGTCGCTCTGCAGAAACGAATAGCACGCCTGGTTTCCTGCGGCTCCGGTGAGGTAGAGGCAGGTGGCTCCGGTCGCCTGTTCCACGACCCGGCGGACGACGCCGGGAAAATCCTGGCTCAGCAGGTAAGTCTCGAAGCCCATGACCACCGGGTGGGCGGCATAGCTGGCCACCACGGCGATGGGGTTGCCGTCCAGATCATCCACCCGCAGCACGTCGACGCTATGGTCGGTGGTCCCGTCGGGATTCCGGCCGACCACGACGAGGCCATCCTCGGGCGCCCGTTCCTCCCGGTTCACGGCCACCGGGGCGTGGCCGCTTCCCGCCGCCGCACGCGCGGGTTGGCGGTCGCTGTCCGCAAGAGCCGCCAATCCGGCGAGGCGGTTCACCAAGTCCTCGACATAGGCGTCGAGGGCCCGAATCTCTGCCGGGTCGCCGGCGACGTGATGGACGCCACCCAGGATCCGGCGTGCGGTACAGGGACCATTGTGGGTGTGGGTGCAACCCAGCGCCACGCAGCCGGGAGATATCCCCACGCGGTCGGCAATGGCCTTGCGGATCTCCGCGGCCAACGGCATGTCGAATCCGATCAGGTCGCAATCGATGACGACGACCTTGGTTCGCTCGTCGGCCAGTACCAGCGCGGTGGCCAGGAGCGGCGTTTCGACCCCCACCGAAGGATCCACCCGGCGCATGGCGCCCTCCATCCGGAAGCCCACGGGCGGCGTGATGTCGATGCGCGCAACCCCTGCCGTAAGATGCAGGTCGCTCATATTGTTTCCCTCCTCGTATCTCGGACTTCAATCCACGATGCGATGGATCGATGCAAGACCGATACCCCGTTCAGGTTCCTCTGACTGGGAGAATGCTCAGCATTCCGCCGTCCACGTCCAGGACGACTCCGGTCAGAAAGGCTGATTCCTCGGACAGAAAGAACAGGATCGCATGGACGATGTCTGCCGTGGTCGGATTGCGCTGCAACGGGATCTCCGCCGCGGTTGCAGCCAGGATGTCTTCCGGAGCCTGTCCGCTGAGCTCGATTTTCCTCTGAAGAACGGATCGACCCATCCCGGTGGTGGAGACCCCGACCGGACTCACACAGTTGACGGTCACACCATCGGCGGCGAGCTCGGCCGCCAGGGATTTCGTCAATCCCACCACGCCGGACTTGGCTGCACAGTAGGGAACGATCTGTGGGCAACCGATTCTGGCGGCATCCGAACCGATGTTGACGATGCGTCCGCGTCCGCTCCGGCGCAGCAGCGGGGCGGCGGCCTGGCTGCAGAGAAAGGTCCCCTTCAGGTCCACGTCGATGACGTGATTCCATTCTTTCTCCGTGATCTCGTCCAGGGGGGTCATGTGGATGACCCCTGCCGAGTTGATGAGCGCATCGAGACCTCCAAAACTTGTCCGGCAAGCCTCCACTGCGGCTCTGGCAGACTGTCTCGACGTAACGTCGAGCCCGATCGGAAGCAGATGGGGATGGTTCAGGGTCCGCGAAGCGCGCTCGAGTTTCCGGGAGTCGACGTCGCCGATGCCCACCTGGTGGCCGCGGTCCAACAACGCGCGGGCGGTCGCGAGTCCGAAACCATTTGCCCCGCCGGTGACCAGAACACGGCGCGGGTTCGACCGGTTGTCCAACATGTCATCGACTCCGGAATCGGCCGGCGAGCCAAGGCATGATAGGTCGGAGCGAACCACGGAGTAAAGGCGGGTAAACGAGCCCTTCCGCCAGGCGCCGCGACGATTGACAGGTGTGAAGGGTATGGCGTAAGGTAATTGCCATATGTCCTAAGCCAATGTCCGGTGTGTCCGGGTTTCAAAATACCGTGTGCCGTGGTCAGGTAAAACATCGGCGTCCCCGCAAAAGCTGGGTTAATTCTTCCCTTACACACGCCAATCGTTCAGTAAGGACAGTGTCATGTTCCGTCTCCGGAAGGCGGTTGGCGGCGGTGGTCTTGCCGGGTCTGCTGTTCTGCCTTTTGGGCGTTGCCCAGGCGGGCGCCCCGGGCAAGGTGGACATCAGTCCGGAAGCCCGGGAGTTTTTCGAGCGGAACATCCGTCCGGCACTGGCCGACAACTGCTACGTCTGCCACAGTGCCGACTTGGCGCAGGGAGAACTGCGGCTCGATTCTCCCGGCGGCTGGGAGCAGGGCGGCAAGTCGGGGCCGGCCATTTCCCCGGGTGATCCCGACGCGAGCCTTCTGATTCGAGCCATCCGTCACCAGGGGCCAGGCCTGCCCATGCCCCTGGGCGGCGAAAAACTGTCCGCTGATCTGATCGACGTCTTCGAAAGATGGGTGCGCCTGGGGGCGGCCGCTCCGAGAGACGCCGGCGGGCCGGGAGCGGTTTCGGCGGACGAGGCTCATGCCGATTGGGAGCAGGTCTACCAGGACCGCAGCCGGTGGTGGTCCCTCCAGCCGGTCTCGCAACCACCGGTTCCGCAAGTCCAACGGAAGGAGTGGTCGGAAGAGCCCGTCGATCGCTTTCTCCTCGCCAAGTTGGAAGCAAACGGCCTGACCCCGGCTCCGCGCGCCGATCGGCGCACCCTGTTGAGGCGGGTAAGCTATCTGCTGACCGGACTGCCCCCGAAGCCCGGGGAAGTCGCCGCCTTCCTCCGGAATCCCGACTTCGACGCTGCGTACGCCCAGGAAGTGGACCGCCTGTTGGACTCGTCCCATTTTGGAGAGGAGTGGGCGCGGCACTGGATGGACGTGGTCCGTTACAGCGACACCTACGGCTATGAAACGGATGCCGAGATCAAGGGTTCGTGGCGTTATCGCAACTACCTGATCCGCGCCTTCAATGAGGACATCCCCTTCGACCAGCTTGTCCGCGAACACATTGCGGGTGATCTCCTCTCGGAACCGCGAATCGATGCCGCCAGGCAGATCAACGAGTCCATGGTCGGTCCCACCTGGTTCCAGATGGGTGAGAATCGTCACGGCGACAGCCTGATGTTCAACGGCATCCACCAGGAGATGCTCGACAACAAGGTCGACACCTTCTCGAAGGCGTTTCAGGCGACCACGGTCGCCTGCGCCCGCTGCCACGATCACAAATATGACGCCATCGCCCAGCAGGACTACTACGCTCTGGGCGGCGTCTTCATGAGTTCGCGCTGGGTGACCCACACGCTGGACCTCCCGGAACGCAACGAGAACGTTTTGGAGGAGTTGGCGGGTTTGAAGACGAAACTCCGCGGCCCGCTGGCGGACTGGTGGCTGGAGGCGGCGCGGCAGATCCCCCGGTACCTGCTGGCGGCGCAGGCCGTCGTCGAGGGCCGGATGGATCCGGCACAAGCGGCGCAGGATCTGGATCGGGCTCGCCTCTCCGCGTGGGAGAAGGCGATCGGTCCCAGGCCCTTCGAAGGGCAGACCACAAAACAGGACGAGGAAGAAGCGGCCGAAACGGCTGCACGGGACACCATGTCCGGTCCTCTCTTTCCCTGGTTGGAAATCCAGGAATCCCTGCTCGAGGGTGAGCAACTGGAATTGGCCTGGCGGAGTCTCGCCGGGGAGTATTCGCAGGCTCGCCGGGAACGAATCGAGAACAACGCCAGGGACTTTACCCTCGCCGCCGACTTCAGCCGCAGAGACCTTCCCGAGGGATGGTCGGTGGATGGAGTCGGAGTGCGCCACGGTTGGGTCGAAGACGGCGATTTCACGGTGGCGCTCAAGGGTTCCGGGGCGGTGGGAATGCTCCTGCCCGCCGGAATGTTCACCCACGCGCTCTCGCCCCGGCTCAATGGGGCAGTCCGGACACCGTTTCTGAATCATTCCGGCCGGTCCTACGTCAGCATGGGGGTGATCGGCGGCGACTACAGCGCTCACCGGCTGATCGTGGACAATTCCTTCCGGACGGAGCGGCAGACCTATCTGGAGGACCATCGTCCCCACTGGGTCCGCCATTCGACCATGGCGGATCACAAGACCAATCGTTCGCCGAACTCCGACGAGTCCGCGGAGACTCGGATCTACATCGAGTTGGCGACCAAGGCGTCGAACCCCAACTTCCCGCCGAGAGTGGGACTCGGCCCCGACATCTCGGCAGCCGAGGCCCGGGACGCCCGGAGCTGGTTCGGCGTGACCCGGGTGTTCCTGCACGACAAGAAGGAACCGCCCGCCGACGAGCTGGGCCGTTTCACGCCCTTGTTCAGCGGTGATGCGCCGGTCGATCTGCCACAACTCGCCGCCCGCTACGGAGAGTGGATTGCGGCGTCGGTGGAAGACTGGGCCGAAGGTCGCGCGGACGAAGAGGACGTCCTCCTGATCAATGGGTTGCTGGAAGCCGGACTGTTGCCGAACCAACTGCTGCCCGGCAACATGCTTGCCCGCAAAGAGATCTGGGACTTGGTCGCCTCCTACCGCGAGGTCGAGGAGAAGCTGGTCGACCCGGTGACGGTCCTGAGCATGGCCGACCTGGATCCCGGCCGCGACTACCGCCTCAACGTGCGAGGCGTCTACACGGATTACGGCCAGCGGGTGCCGCGCGGGCATATCCGGGTGCTGTCGGGCCAGTCCAACGGTTCAGACTCCAAGGGCAGCGGGCGCCTGGAACTGGCCCAGTTGATCGCCAGTTCCGAGAACCCACTCACGGCCCGCGTCTTCGTGAATCGGGTCTGGCACTGGGTCTTCGGTTCCGGAATCGTCCGAACCCCGGATGACTTCGGTCATCTCGGCGACCGGCCCTCTCATCCCGAGTTGTTGGACTATCTCGCCGACCGCTTCGTCCAGGAAGGCTGGTCGGTGAAGAGGCTGGTCAGGATGCTGGTGATGACGGAGACGTTTCAGCAATCGAATCAGGCCAGCGCCCGGGCCCATGAGGTGGACCCCGTCAATCGGATGTTGCACCATTATCCGCTCCGCCGCCTGGACGCCGAGTCCATTCGGGACGCCATGCTCGCCGTCTCCGGACGTCTCGATCCTGAACTCCTGGGTGGATTCGTGGATCCCTACCGGCCCAAGAGCAAGGTGGTCAAGGCGGATCAAACCTATTTCTCGGGGCCTTTGGACGGGAACGGACGGCGCTCCATTTACCTCAGAAACACGATCATGGAGCCGTACAAGTTCCTGGAGACGTTCAACAAGCCCATTCCCAAGATGCCCACCGGCCGGCGTGACGTCACGAATGTGCCCAATCAGGCCCTGACCATGCTCAACGATCCCTTCGTTGCCGGGCAGGCCGAATTCTGGGCCCGCCGGTTAATCGCCGAATCGCACGGCTCGCTTGAGCAGCGGCTGACCGACATGTTCCGGCATGCCCTGGGACGGGAGCCGGAGGCGGGCGAGTTGACGACGTGGACCCAGGCGGTCCATGATTTCAATGCTCTTCACCAGAGCCACTCTGACGGCAGGCCGTCCTCGGAGGACCTCCTGCAGTCGGTGGCGGTCTGGAAGGACACGGCCCACGCCATCTTCAATACGACGGAGTTCATCTATGTACGCTAAAGGATGGAACGAATACTCACCCATCAGCCGCCGTGAATTGCTGCGCAAGACCTCCACCGGCTTCGGGGCTCTGGCCCTGTCGGCGCTGTTGGCCGAAGAATACGGCTTGGCGGCGCCGTTGATCGACGGCAAGACCCATTTCCCCGCCAAAGCGAAGAACGTCATCTTCTGCTTCATGGACGGAGGACCGAGCCACATCGACCTGTTCGACTACAAACCCATGCTGAATCAACGGCAGGGCGAGGAGATCGGGAAATCGGCGGTCTCGGAAAAATCGCAATCGACGGCCGACCGGGTCTGGTTGGGGACCCCCTGGGAGTTCCAGCGGCGCGGCAAGAGCGGAATCTGGGTCAGCGATCTGTTTCCCCATATCACCAAGGTGGTGGACGAGATCTGCCTGGTCCGCTCCATGGTCGGTGAGGTTCCCCTCCACGGCCAGCAGAATCTGCTGATGCACACGGGACGCCTCACGGGCCGGTCTCCCAGCTTCGGATCGTGGGTCTCCTATGGGCTCGGCAGCGAGCGGGACAACCTGCCGAACTACGTCCTGCTGGACAACGGACTGAGAGTTCCAAACGGCGGTTGGGAGAACTTCAGCAATTCTTTCCTGCCCGCTTCGCATGCGCCCAACGTGCTGCGGGCGCGAAACCCGGTGATGGAAAACATCATGCCGGCGGATCACCCGGCCGTGCAGCGGCGCAAGCTCGACCTGCTCCGGGAACAGAGCCTCCGATTCGCGGCCAAGACCGGCGACAGCGCCATCGAGGCGGTGATCAAGAACTATGAAACGGCGTTCCACCTGCAGACGGCGATGCCGGAACTGGCCGACGTGAGCGGCGAGTCCGAGGCCACGCGCACGATGTACGGGCTCGACAGCACCAACGAGTACAAGAAGTTCTACGGCCTGCAGTGTCTCCGTGCCCGGCGGCTGGTGGAAAGAGGCGTGCGCTTCGTGGAGGTCGCCTGTCCCCTGACCCATGCCAACAACTCTCCCTGGGACCAGCACAGCAATCTGAAGAAGTACCACGAGGAAAACGCCATGATCACCGATCAGGGCGTCGGAGCGCTGATCCAGGATTTGAAGCAACGGGGGCTGCTCGACTCCACCATCGTGCTCTGGGGCGGCGAAATGGGCCGGACCCCCCATACCCCCAAGATCAAAGAGGGGATGGGAAGGGACCATCACGTGAACGGGTACTCGATCTTCCTGGCCGGCGGCGGCTTCAAACCAGGTTTCACCTACGGGACGACGGACGAATTCGGAAACTCGGTCGTCGAGAAGCCCACGTCGATCCACTCCGTCCACGCCACGATTCTCCATCAGCTCGGACTGGATCACGACAAGCTGACCTTCCGGTTCGGCGGGCGGGACATGAGTCTCACCGACGTGCACGGCGAGATCCTCAAGGAACTTCTGATTTAGGGACCGGTCGTCTGATTTAGGGCCCGGTCGTCGTCCGCGGGAAATCAGGCCAGGGACCGCAGCAGATTGCGCATCTTCACCGTTTCGGTGAAGACGTCCGCCTTGTCCAGGTCCATCCACCCCTCCAGGTGCTCGTATTCCAGGGACAGGAATCCCGTGTAGGTCGCCGAGGCGAGCTTGCCGATGATTCCGGTGAAGTCCAACGTTCCCTCGTCCCATCGAGCCTGAAGTTTTTCAGGGGCGGCCTGCCTGAGATGGACGTGGGCCGTGTAGGGGACGAGGGGGTCCACCTCCTCCTGAGCGTAGCCGAGACAGATGAAGTGGCCGTAGTCCAGGGTCAACTTCAATTCCGGATTGGTCTGCACGAAGGTCAGCGTGTCCAGGGGCGACTCCAGAATCGACCCGACATGGGCCTCGAACGTGGTGGTGATTCCTTCTTTCCGGGACATGGCGGACATGTGATGCAGCTCTTCCGCCGTGAGCGCCAGGGCCTTCTCCCGCGTCCATCCTTCCTGCGCGATTCCCGGGAGCACCGTGACGGAAGGAATCCGGCAGGCCCTGCAAAACTCGATCACGGACCGGTAGTCTTTCCGATTCCGTTTCCTGACGCCCGCGTCTTTGTGGTTGATGGCCCGTTCGTGAAAGTTGGCGGCGAAGTTGTAGTTGAGGTTGGAGACGGGAGCGCCCAGGTCCATGATCTCCCGTGCCAGTTTTCGGGGCCGGCGGAGGATCTGCTCGCTCGCCAACATGGGCGTATCGGGATTGCCCGGCACGGCGATCAGATCTGCGGCCCCGATCCCCAATGCACGATAAATCCGAACCGCCTCAGGCAGGGTGGCGCCGACGAAGGACCAGGTGGAACCGCTTACGGGCATGGTCCCGGCGACGGTCAGTCCCGGCGTCCGGGACCGCGCCCGGGCCAGAAGGGAAGATGGCTCGGACCGCTCCATGTCGACTCCTGTCCGTTTTGGGTCAGGGCAGAGACTCGCGCACCATGGCGGTCCCGGCCACCAGCGCTTCCAGCTTGGCGTAGGCCACGTCGCGCGGCAGGAACCACATGCCGCAGTCCGGCGCTACGCGCAGCCTTTCCGCCGGGACGACTTCCAGCGCATCCCGGAGGCGCCGGGCGATGTGTTCCGGTGTCTCCACCTGCCGCGAACCCAGATTGAGCAGTCCCAGGATGACCTCCTTGTCTCCGCAGTGACGCAAGAGGTCCGGCTCGTGACCGGGCTGTTCATATTCCAGGCTGATCTGTTGAGCGCGGGAACCGGCAATCGCCTCCAGTGCCTGCGTGTAGCGTGGATTCACCTGCTTCTTCCCGATCAGAGCGTAGCCGTAGCAGATGTGGACGGCGGTGGTGCAACGGATTCCCTCCAGGGCCACGTCCAGGGCCCGGGTTCCCCAGCGGCAGGCCTGGTCGGCCCGGAAGTGGAAATCGGGTTCGTCCAACTGCAGGACGTCGGCGCCCTCTTCATCCAAGGCGCGCAGTTCCCGGTTGATGACGGAAGCGAGGTCCATGCCCAGCGCCTCCTCGTCCGCGTAGAACTCGTTGACCAGGCGGGCGGCGGCCGTCAGGGGACCGATGACGGTCATCTTCACGGGACGCGAGGCATGCCGTTTCAGAAAACGGAGATCTTCGAGGGCGGCCGGGCCCGGCCAGCCCAGCTTGTCCACGACCCGGGGAGCATAGGCTTGGCCCAGACGGCCTTTCAATGCCGGATCGAGTTGAATGAAGCTCATGTCCCGGTCATCCATGGACCACTGGCCCAGCCGGGTTGTATCGAGTCCGCGAAAACGAAGGAAATAGGAATCGAAACGATGCCGCCGCTCTTCCCCGTCGGTGATCACATCCAGACCGGCGCGTTCCTGATCGGCGATGGCGAGGCGGGTCGCGTCATCCTGGGCGTCTTCGAGCACTTCCGGCTCCGGTCTCCAAAACGTTTCATCGCCGTAGGGGGTCGTGACCCGGTGGTGACGAATAAGCCAGCGGGGCTTGCTGTAGCTTCCCACGAGTTGGGTCAGCAGAGAGCCCTTCATGCGGTTCATTCTCGGGTCCGGCGGTCCTGAAGACAAGGAGCCTCCAAGGCGGTCGAACCTTGTGGTCGCCCTCCCAGGACCGTCGATCGATGCGGGCACGTTGGAGGGTACCCACACAAGGGGTCCCCTACAACCGAACCACCAGAAAAATGGGGGCAGTCTGGCGCCCGCTTCTTTTGACACGAATCGAAAGAAGCAATATACTCTCGCCGTCTTGTTCAACAGAGGGCTCCACGGATAGCGTCGCAAGTTGTTGTTGAGAGCCCGAGCTAGTTTCATCCCTGCGAAAGACTCCCTAAGGAATCACCGATCGGATCGTGGAACCAAAGAGAATCGGGCCCGGCTCCTCTCCATTTGCAGTTGGCGCCTCAGGGTGGATGGCTACATTTCATGCATTTAGGAGGAGAAAATGAGGAAGAACATCTATGTCGGCGGCCTGCCCTATGCGGTCGACGACGACCAGTTGGAGGAAGTGTTTTCAGAGTTCGGTCCGGTGCAGTCGGCCCGCGTCATCACTGACAGAATGACCGGACAGTCCCGTGGATTCGGTTTCGTCGAGATGGACGAGGCGGACGCCGCGAAGGCCATCAGCGCCTTGAACGGCAGTCAGTTGGGCGGCAGGACCCTGACGGTCAACGAGGCGAGGCCTCGTGAGCGACGGTCCGGCGGATACGGCGGCCGCGGCGGATACGGCGGCGGCGGTGGCGGCGGCGGCGGCGGTTACGGAAACCGCGGTCGAGGCCGCTGGTAGGTTTCGACGGCGAAGCGTGATTCGGGGCGTTCCCTGGCTTCCGGTCTATGACCGGTGGCCGGGGTCGCCGGAATGCCTCTCCCCCCATACATTTCTGCAAGCAGGTCGGGTTAGCTCAGTATCTCCTCGACCACCCGGCCCCCCACGTCGGTCAGGCGGAAGTCCCGCCCTCCGTAGCGATAGGTGAGCTTCGTGTGGTCCAACCCCAGGAGGTGCAGGACGGTGGCGTGCAGGTCGTGGGGATGGACCCGGTCTTCCACCGCCTTGAAGCCGAAGTCGTCGGTGGCGCCGTACGTCATGCCTCCCCGGACGCCGGCGCCGGCCAGGAGCGTGGTGTAGCCGTGGACGTTGTGGTCGCGGCCGTAGCCGTACTTCACTAGTCCGCTGTTCTGAATCATTGGAGTTCGGCCGAACTCGCTGCCCACGATGAGGAGCGTCTCTTCGAACAGGCCCCGCGCCTTCAGGTCCTGAATCAGGGCGGCGATGGCCCGGTCAGCGTCCGCCGCCAGGATCCGGTGGTCCAGGATGTCGTCATGGCTGTCCCAGGGTTGGGACTTGCCGTAGAAGATCTGGACCATGCGCACCCCGTGTTCGACGAGGCGAAGCGCCATCAGGCAGCCGCGGGCGAAGTCGGTGTCGCCATACCTGGAGCGAGTCGACTGTTCCTCCCGGGTGACGTCCAGCGCCAACGGCGCCTCCATCTGCATCCGGAAAGCCACCTCCATGGCCTGGATTCCCGATTCCAGTTGCGGTTGGTGTCCGACCCGGTCCAGGTAGCGCCGATCGAGCCGGTCCAGAAGGGCCAGTTGGCGCCGCTGCTGGTTCGGGGTAAAGGCGGAATTGCGGACGTTGCGGACCAATTTCTCCGGGTCGATCTCGTTGTTTGGGACGTAAGTGCCCTGATATGAGTTGGGCAGGAAAGCCGAGGACCAGAGCTGGGGGCCACCCACCGGATACCCGGGGCAGAGAACCACGAAAGCGGGCAGATTCCGGTTCTCGGAGCCCAGTCCGTAGGTGATCCACGAGCCCATGGAGGGGTGCCCGGCCAACTGGTGGCCGGAGTTCATGAGGTACAGGGACGGCACGTGATTGCCATTGTCCGAATACATGGACCGGATCACGCAGAAGTCGTCGATGAGTCCCCCGATCCGGGGGAAGATCTCCGACACCAGGATGCCGCTCTCACCCCGAGGCCGGAATCGGAACGGGGACTTCATCAGATTTCCGGTCGCGCTGTCGGTCCGGATCTTGGGGCCCGGCATGGGTTTTCCGTCGTGCCGGTCCAGTTCCGGTTTGGGGTCGAAGCTGTCCACCTGTGAGAGGCCGCCGTTGAGGAAGAGAAAGATCACGTGCTTGGCGCGGGCCGGGAAGTGCGGGGTTCCCGCCGAGGCGGGCATGCTCCGGGAGGCGGCGCCCAGGGAACCGGACAACCCCACCGTGCCGAAGCCGGCGCCCATCATCGACAGCAGCTCACGGCGGTTCATGGAACCAGTATAGGTTCCTGCGGCGACTTCCGCCATGGGCATCCCCATTGCGGCGAATTCCGGTGGGCGCCGAGCGCCTTGCTATCGCTCGGCGCTCTTCCCGCGGTCGATGCCCACCACCGCCAGCCCGGGCTGGGTCCGGAGATAGACACAGACCGGGTGGGACCCGCCGTTCGCCGGGTCGGTAACGGGTCGAATGCGGACCTTCAGGAATTCCGGTCTGGCCGGGGGCAGCGGGATGGGAGAACCGGCGGACGACCCGGCCGGGCCGAGGGACTTGCTCTGCCGGGTCCCGTTGTCGAATTCGGACCATTCGTAGAGGTAGGTCGGGCTCGGGGCCGGGGCCTCCCTTCGGGACAGATCCGAGAACTCCAGGACCGGGGCGCCGTCTCGATTCCGGACCCGGAATTCATCCAGAGGATTGATCCCGGCCAGGTAGCGCCGAACGATTTTCCGGCGCCGCTCCAGGAGCGTCCGGACCAGGTACTCCTCCGACTCGTCGTCGACCAGTTTCCCCGTCCGCACGACGGCCCGAATCGATTCCTCGTTCAGCCGCATCAGGATGCGGACGGCCCAAAAGGCGTCCTCCGGGAGCATGCGTTCGAAGGCCGGGTTGGGATACTCCGGTTTCCAATCCTGAGGCTGGAAGTAATCCGCTTCGAAACGGCCGACGGCGGGATGCTCCGGGTACTTCACATGTCTCCAGGGCCGGTCCCAGAGGCCCAGAGTCAGTCCCGCCTTGAAGATGGGAGGCCACTCCACCAGGTACTCGTTGCCGGCGCGGCGGCTCTGTTTTTCGATGCTGCCGCTTCCCAGGCAGGAGCCGAAATCCAGCAGGTGGTGTTTCACATACCCCTGATCGTCCCGGGGAAGGTACATGTCCAGCGTGTTGATGCTTCGGGAGTCGTCGTGGTTCAACCAGGCCGCGAAGATCCTCAACGCTCGCAACTCTCTCCGATTCTCGTGCCGGAAGATGTCGTTTGCGTCGTCGCTCCGGGTTCCGAAGTACTCGAACGGGCCCAGGGGACGGCCCGGCAGAAGCCGGCTCGCCAGCGCCTGGATTTTTCCGTCCGGCAGTCTGGGAACCAGGCGAAGGATCCGATCCACATCCGCCTGCGCCATGGCCCGTTTCTTGCCCCGTCCCTCTCGCAGCGTGGACTCGGACATCACCTGCAGATTCGCGGGCAGGATCCGGACCAGGTGGTTTTCCGGAACGTGATAGCCGAAGGCGTGGAAGAACCGAGTGCTGATGGCCTCAGCCGAGGTGGCCAGTTGAGGGTGTTCCAGGGGGTCGAACTTGATGAAATAGGTTTCTCCCCGGCTGTCTCGGATGGTGAAACCGGGAGTGATTCCCTCCGTTTTTGCGGAGACGATCCGCCAGGGCTTCGAGACGTCGGGCGGCTGCCGGTTGGGTCCTCGCGCCAACTCGGCCGGACTCATGGGCCGGCTTCCCAGCCGATTGTGAAACCAACTGGAATCGGGAACCTCTCCCAGCGTGTTCACGTTCTGCGCCGGGAGGACGGCCTCCCCCTTGGCGGGACGGTTGGAGAACGAATTCTCCAGCAGGTCCGCGATACGGCTCAGGGAGCGCGGCTCGGGCATGGGAATGGGAAGATCGTCGGCATCGGCCCGGATCGGATCGTCCGGAAGAAACCGCTGCCCGTGGATCGGGGGGAGGTTGGCCGTCAGGCAGCCCAGAAGCAGAACCAAATGCGTGACCCGTGGGCGTGGCAACTCCGCACCTCCCGCTAGAACGCCGGCCCGACACTGACCCGGACCCGTGCACCTTCCCGGCCCCTTGCCAGGTCCACCCGGAAGAGGACGCGGTCCCGGCTCTTGAATCGAAACCCGAACCCCACGTTTTTCCGGAGGCCCGTCAGATTGAAGTCCGATCGGTCCCGAAACACCTTGCCCGCGTCGTAGAAGAGGGCCAGTTCCAGAGCGGGCGCCGCCTCCCAGCGGTACTCGGCCGAGAAGTAGATGAGATTCCGGTCCCGGAAACGCTGATCCCTGAAGGATCTCAGCACATGCGGCCCCCCCAACGTGGGCTGATAGTAGAAGGGCACCCGGCTTCCGCTCTCGGGTTGAGTCGTCGAGGTCAGGAAACGCAGGGCCAGCACCCGCTGGCGGGATCCCAACGACAGGTATTGACGCCCCTGCATAGCGAAGCCCGAAAAATGGTAGTCGGCCCCGCCCAATTGGGCGTGGCGGGACCAGGACAGGTCAACGACGCTCCCCGAGTGGGTGTTTTCCGGCCGGTCCCGAAAGTCCAGGGAGAGAGTGGCGCGGGTCCGAAGGAAACCGGGTTGGCGGGCGAGGCCGGGGGTCGTGGCATCGTCGAAGACACTTGCGACGGGAACGGCGCCGGGGTCGGTTCCGGGACCGGTGTTCACCTGTAGCACTCCCACTTCCGACTCTCCCAGCAACCACGCGCCCACCCGGTACCGGACGGTCTTCCCATAGAAAACCTCCTCGAGGCGGTAATCGCTGCGGTCTCCCTCCCTGGAGTCGGCGCCGGGTCCGAAGTAGTTCAGCCTGGGAAAGTTGCGGTACCGGATCTGGCCGAAGACGCTGAGCCGTTCCGTCGTTCGACCTGGCTCGGCTCGCTGGCGGAACCCGTGGTCTTCCGGGTCGAGTTCGAAACCGGGGCCGATGTTCGGGAGCCGGCCGAACTGCAGGTCAACCAGTTGGTAGCCGCGGATGGAATAGCCGCCCGTCAGGGCCGCGCCGAGCCGGCTGCGCCTCAACTTCGGCTGCCAGTACCGTGCGCCGAAGGCGACGGCGGACCGGGGCCCCAGGACGCCCACCACCGGCTTGAGTCCCGGTGAACCGGTACCGCCAAGCGTACCGAATCCTCTCTTTTCCACCCAGAGAAGAGCCTTTTCGAGTCCGCCGGCACGAGGCGGAGTGACGCGGGATCGCTTCTCGATCCGTTTCTGCTTCCAGCGGCCGGCCCGGGTGTCCTGGGGGGAAGCGGACTTGGTGCCTGGGGTTTCTTTCCCGGCGCCGGAATCGCCGGATTCCGCACTCCCGGCAGCAACGCCTGGAAAGGAGAGCAGCAGGTAGGCCGAGCAGAGGACTCGCAAGCCGAGCACGAAGCGGCATTCTATCGCAGCCGGCCGCCTTGGGGGTAACGGGCCGGTGCGGCTCCACTCAGGGATGTCGGCGGACTTGACCCGGCCCGTCGCCTCGGCTACGTTGATCCCGCGTCGGTGCTCCGGCCATCCGGAGCGGCGAGAGGGAACCCGGTGAGAGTCCGGGGCTGCCCCGCAGCGGTAAACGGGAACGACCGCCGTCTTAGCACTGGCTCCGGGGAGTTGGGAAGCGACGGCCTGTAGGAGCGGCGAGAGCCGAATGCCCGTGAGTCCGAAGACCTGCCGGCACCATATCCATTGACCTGTGCCTTCGAGGGAAGGATCAGGGTCGCGCCGGCCGGCCTGGCTTTCCTCTTCCTCATCGAAACCCCGGGTCGTGGCCGAGGGACCATGAACGGCGCGGAACCGCAACAAAAACCGGGGGAGGAAGACACCCTGCCGCTAAACGGTGCCGGCGAGTCCATCGCCATGTGCTTCAGCGGGGGAAAGGACAGTTCCCTCGCCCTGTGGGAGATTCGCCGCGCGCAGACGTATGTGGTCGAGACCCTTTTGACCACGGTCAACGCCGAGTACGACCGGGTCAGCATGCACGGCGTTCGCCGTGAGCTGCTGCGGGAACAGGCGGACGCCATCGGGATTCCAATGACGGAGGTCCCGGTGCCCCGAGTTTGCACCAACGCCGTCTACGAGCGGGAGATGGGGGCGGCGTTCGCGCGGCTGGCGGCCGCCGGAATTCGGCGCGTGGCCTTTGGCGACATTTTCCTGGAAGACCTGCGGACCTACCGGGAAGAGCAGTTGGCCGCCTCGAAGCTGGAATGCTTCTTTCCGCTCTGGAAGCAGGACACCGGGAAGTTGGCGCGCCGGTTCATCCAGGGTGGGTTCAAGGCCGTCCTGGTCTGCGTGAATTTGAAGGTCCTGGATTCGACCTTTGCCGGCCGCCGCTTCGATGAGGCCCTGCTGTCCGACCTTCCGCCGGGCGTCGACCCGTGCGGCGAGAACGGAGAATTCCACACTTTCGTGTACGACGGACCGGTCTTCCGCCGGTCCGTGCGCGTGTCTACGGGCGAAGTCGTCCAACGGGACTCCTTCGTTTTCTGCGACCTGCTGGCCGCGTCGCCGCCCCGGCGATCGGCTCCACCGTCCCCCAACCCAGGAGGAGAGGAATGAAACCTCGGCGCTCCCCGATGCTGGCGCTGCTGTTCAGCGGCGTGTCCCTGAAACAGCCGGTGCCGGCTCAGGCATACCGGTTCGGCGGCTCATAACGGGTCGTAATGTCTCATCGGATCATCACCCTCATCGCCAGCGCAACGGAGATCGTGTGCGCACTCGGCTTCGAGCGCGAGCTGGTCGGCCGTTCCCACGAATGCGACTATCCCGCCTTCGTGTCCCGGCTTCCGACCTGCTCGAGTTCGAAGGTGGAATTGGAGGCCGTCAGCCGGACCATCGACGATCAGGTCCGGACCATCGTCTCCGACGGCCTGTCCGTCTACCGCGTCGATCCCGACCTTCTGAATCGCCTGGCGCCGACGGTCATTGTCACGCAGACGCAGTGCGAGGTCTGCGCCGTCAGTCTGCGGGATGTCGAGGAGGCGGTGTGCGAACTCGTGACTTCGCAGCCTGCGATCGTTTCCCTGGAACCCATGGCCCTGTGCGACGTTTGGGAGGACGTCCGCAAGGTGGCGGCGGCGCTTGGAGACCCGGGACGCGGCGACGATCTCGTGACCGGCCTCAAGGATCGGCTCCAGGGGATTCGCGCACGGACGGAGCCGGTGCGGACCCGTCCTTCCATTGCGTGCATCGAGTGGATCGATCCTCTCATGACCGCGGCCAACTGGATGCCCGAGCTCGTCGAATGCGCCGGCGGCCGGAACCTCTTCGGTGAGCCGGGGAAACACTCCGGCTATTTCGACTTCGACCAGCTTGCGGCTGCCGATCCCGACGTGATCGCCCTCTTGCCGTGCGGCTTCGATATCGAGCGCACCTGCCGCGAAATGCCCCCGCTGGCGACCCATCCGGGATGGCCGGAACTGGCCGCGGTCCGGAACGGACGCGTGTTCGTGACGGACGGGAATCAGTATTTCAACCGGCCTGGACCGCGAGTCGTGGAGTCCGCCGAGATCCTGGCGGAGATCCTGCATCCCGGACTCTTCGATTTCGGGCACCGCGGGACCGGGTGGAAACGCTGGGAAGGTTAAGAATCGGCATTCGCCCGGCGATCCTGTGAATCGCTTGGAGGAATGCGGGCGGAGAGCCGTCAGCGGATGGACTTGAGAAGTGCAGATGAATCGAGCCCGGCGAGCCCTGCGGATCCTCCTGCCCGTATTGCTGTTGGCAGGATGCCGGGAAGAGCAGGCACCTCGTCCGAACAGCGCGTCTCCCGCTTCGGCACCGGAATCTGACGTCCGGCGAGTCATCGCCTACGGCCCCAGCATCGTGGAGTTCCTGTTTGCCATGGGTCTGCAGGACCGGATCGTCGGGGTGTCGCCCCACTGCGACCACCCTGCCGAGGCACGCCGTTTGCCTGTAGTCGGGACCGCGGTCGAACCGAACGTGGAGAAGATCCTGGCGCTCCGGCCCGACCTGATCGTGGCGCTGGGGAAGGGGTTCAAGCTGGAGCGCATCGCTCGCCGGCAGGGAATCCGGTTCCTGGCCCTGGAATCGACATCGGTCGGGGACGTGCTCCGAGCGCCGGTCCGGTTGGGCGATGCGCTGAGAAATCCCCGGGCCGGCGAGCCCGTGGCCACGCGCCTGAAGCGGGAGTTGGACGAAATCCGGCAACTTTATTCCGGACGTCCCCGTCTCGACGTCCTGGTGGCGATGGGCAGCAAGAGCCACCAGGTGTTCTCCGCGGGGAAGGGATCCTTCCTGACCGGGTTGGTGGAACTGGCGGGCTCGCGCTCCATCACCGCCGACTTGGAGAAACCGTGGCCCATGGTGAGCCTGGAGACGGTTCTGGTGCGCCGTCCTCAGGTCATCCTGGTGCTGGACTCACGGGACCATCTTCCGGAGGAGGTGAAGAACCGGTTCCTGGCGGAATGGCGGATGCACCCCACGCTGCCGGCGGTCCGCGACGGACGGGTCCGGGTGCTGAACGGCAGTTTTCTCATGCGTTCGGGTCCACGCCTTCCCCAGGCGGCCCGGCTCATCGCCCGGGCCATCCACGGCGGCGAGGAATGAGTAGGAGAGCAGAAGAGGAGGGGAAACTGGACGCTTCTTTTTCACTGACGGCGCAGGGAGTGGCGTTTCGTTACGCCGGGCAGGAGCCGTTGCTGGAGGACGTGCAACTCTCGGTCGAGCCGGGTTCGCTCACCATGCTCATCGGTCCCAACGGCGCCGGCAAAAGCACTCTGATGAAGATCCTGGCCGGTCTGCTGGAGCCGGCGCAGGGGACCGTCCAACTCCAGGCGGGGCCTGGAACACGCTCGCAAGACCTGGCCGGCCTGTCACTTCTGGCCCGGGCCCGGACGGTCGCCTATCTGCCCCAGGAAGTCCTTCCTCCCGAGGGTTACACTGTGCAGGAGGTGGTCCTACTGGGCCGCTTTCCCCACCAGCGATGGTGGACTCTCCCTGGTGAGCAGGACCGGGAGATCGTGGGGGAGTCGCTGGAGCGAATGGGAGTGGCGCAGCTGAGGAATCGGGTGTTCGAATCGCTCAGCGGCGGGGAGCAGCAGGCGGTTCTCCTGGCGGGGGTCCTGGCCCAGCAGAGTTCGCTGTTGTTGCTGGACGAACCGGGGAAGGGGCTGGACGTCCACCATCTGGCGACGTTCTCACAGAGGCTCCGGCGCTTGGCCCGTGCCGGCCGGGGCATTCTCTGCATCACCCACGACCTGAATCTGGCCTCCCGTTTCGCCGACGTGATCTACCTGCTCTCGGACCGGAGGATCCGCGCTCGGGGCCGGCCCCGGCAAGTGTTGACCCAGGACTTGATAGAGGAATCCTACGGAAGCGACGTCGAGGTCATGCGGGATGCCGGAAGCGGACTTCCCGTGGTCCTGCCCGGTTCCCGGTCCGACAAGCCCGGCGGTATCCGGAAATGACCAGGAACGGCTCCGGGGGTCGAACGGGCCAGGTCTTGGGAACCGTGGGGTTGTGCTTCCTCTTTTTGTTCACGGCTCTGGCCATCTCGCCGTTCTTCGGAGCCGAAGAGGTCGACGCGCTGTCGGGGCTGAAATTGATCTCCCGGCACGGTTTCACGTCCCCTTTGCCGGAGGAACTGCCCGAAAGGGATCAGAATCAGGTCCTGCGCAGCATCGTCTCCAATCGCATTCTTCGGTCCTGGATGGGGGTCGTTGCCGGCGCCGGACTGGCAGTGATCGGAGCGGCGCTGCAGGCGATCCTGCGCAATCCCCTGGTAGCGCCGTCGACTCTGGGGGTCTCGACGGCGGCGGCCGTCGGCGCCTTCTGCGTCATCATCGGATTCGGGTCGGGACTCACCTGGGGCCCCTTCTCGCCGATCCAGGTGGCCGCCTACCTGGCGGCGGTCCTGGACATCCTCCTGATCTACGGCATCGCGAGACTGGCCGGACGCCTCAGCATGGCGACCCTGCTGCTGGCCGGGGTCACGGTGAACCTGATCTGCGGCGCTCTCATCCTGCTGATGCGTCACCAGGCCGAGAACCCTTATGACCTGCAGGTGTTGGACCACTGGCTCATGGGGAGTCTGAACTCGCTTTACACCTGGAGCGATCTCTGGAGCATTCTCCCCTTTGTTCTGCCGGGAGTGGCCGTGATCGTCTGGTTGTCGCACCGGCTCAACCCCTTGGCTCTGGGCGATGACTACGCGGCGGGTCGCGGCGTGCCGGTCCGCCGGGTCCGGCTTCTGGTCTTCGTGTTCGGCTCCCTGGCCGTGGCCGGAATCGTCTCGGCGGTGGGGCCTATCGGATTCGTGGGGCTGATCGTGCCGCACATGGTCCGCCGCCTGGTGGGAACCGATCAGCGGCTGGTGATGGCGGCTTCGCTCCTGGTGGGGGGCGGGTTCCTGCTCGTCTGCGACTGCATCGTCCGGTCCAGGCTCATGGGAGGAGTGGAGTTGCCGGTGGGCGTTCTGACCGCCCTGCTGGGCGGCCCCACGTTCCTCTACCTGCTGATTCGCTCCCGCCGGTAAGGTGCCGCCGCAAGCGCGAGTCTCGGCGGGGCAGGGACGCGAGTGGACGAGGGCCGTTCAGGACGCCAGCATTCCGCCGCCCACCTCGATGACCTGGCCGGTGATGAACGCCCCGTCGTCCCCGGCCAGCAACAGATAGGCGCCGACACAGTCCTCGGGCAGTCCGTCGCGTCCCAGGGGAATCCGCCCGATCAGGTATCGATAACGTTCCTCCGATGCCCGGGCCTGGAGGCGGGTGCGGATGATGCCGGGTGCGACGGTGTTGACGGTGATGCCGCGGGGCCCGAATTCCTGGGCCCAGTTGCGGGTCATGCCTTCGAGGGCGGCTTTGGAGGCCACGTAGGTCAGCGCGCCTGCCGTGGCGCCCGTGCGGGCGCTCATGGAGCCGGTGAGGATGATGCGGCCCCGCCCGCCGGGCAGATGAGCCATGGCGTGCTTGACGCAGAAGAAGGCGCTCCGGCAGTTGGTGGCCAGATCATGCTCCCACTGCTCCCCGGTCAGCTCGCTGGTCAGGCCGCCTTGACCGGGGGCTCCGGCGTTGGCCACCAGGATGTCCAGGCCGCTGAATGCGTTCACGGCGGCCGTCATGAGATCCGCCACCTGTTGCTCGTCGGTCACATCCGCCCGCACGGCGAGTGCCCGTCCTCCCGCTTCCTCGATCTTCTCCACCGTCTCGGCGGCTTCCCGGGCGCTTCGGCTGTAGTTCACCACCACCGACGCTCCGCAACGGGCGAGACCGATGGACACGGCGCGTCCGATGCCGGTGCCGCCGCCGGTGACCACCGCTGTTCGCCCTTCGAGATCGACGACCATGGGAACCGATCCTGGATTCTCATTCATTTCAAGACCCTTCAAACCGCGGGATGACCAGAGGTCCGGCTCCCGCCTGAAATAACCGTCCCGTCGAACGGCATCTGAAGAACTGTACCTTGTTCCGCGAACCTGTGCTGCGAAGAGGGAGGCCGTCCGGCCCGGGAGACCGAAGCGGAAAGGGGGGAAGTCATCGCCGTCGCCTCAAGCATGGCGACCGCGGATGTATCATGAATAGAGGAGCGACGACTGGTCTGTGAGGCAGGAAGGGAGCGGGACATGACCAAGCAGGAGATGATCGAGAATCTGAATGAAGACTTGGCCGGAGAGTTGGGTGCGATCATTCAATACCTGACCTACGCCGCCAAGACGACGGGTCCCTACAGGCCTCAGTTGTCTCAGTTTTTTCTCGGTGAAGTGGCCGACGAGCAGCTGCATGCCCAGTACCTGGCCAACAAGATCGTGGCCTTGGGCGGCGAGCCGACCACGGTGCCCCGCCCGGTCCCGGCGGCTGCCACCAACAGGCAGATGGTCGAGCAGGTCCTGGCGGCCGAGCGGCAGGCGACGCGCGACTACACGGAGCGGGCCCGGCAGGCCGAAGAACTGGGTGACAAGGGATTGGTGGTCCAGCTCGAAGACATGGTGCGCGACGAAACCACCCATTCGGAGGAGACGGAGCGGCTCCTCCGCGATTGGCCTCTCTGAGAGCGCCGGATGGCCACGGCCGGCCGGCCCGTTTCAACCGCCGAGAAGATCTTTGGCCGCCTGCCGCGCCTCGTCCAGTGTCGCGACGAACTGGCTTGCGGGAACCTGCCGCAAAACGGCCAGGGCATGAAGAGTTTCGGCAACCGGGCCGGAAAGCCCCATCACCACGAACTCGGTCCGCTCTTCCCGGGCGATGTCCATGAGCTTCTTGATCAACATGGCCGCGCTGTCATCGAGGTAGGTGGCTCGAGAGAAGTCGAAAATGACCACCTCGTGATCCCTGATGTCGGCGCTGATGGCGCGGGCCAATCGGTTGGAGGAGGCGACGGTGAAACTTCCCCTGAGCGCCAACAGACCCACGCGCGCCAGGTGGACGTCGCCGCCGGACTCGTCCTGTCGATTGGAGAAGAACGCCTGGTCCAGCAGCGGCACGGAAACGACACTGTCCATCTCAAGGCGTTCCAACTGCCGTGCGTGGGCCATTGCGGCGGCGATCAGTCCGATGGCGATTCCGGTGACGAGATCGACCAACACCGTCAGGCCCAAGGTGATCATCATGACCACCAGGTGTTCGCGCCGGATGCGGTGGAGCCGGGCCAGGAGGTGCCAGTCGATGATGTCCCAGCCGACCTTGATCAGGAGGCCGGCCAGCGCGGCGCGGGGAATCGGCTCGACGAATTGGCCGAGGCCCAGCAGAAACATCAGCAGGACGATGGCGGAAAAAGCCCCCGAGGCCCGGGTCCGGCCGCCGGCCCGGATGTTGACGGCCGTCCCGATGGTGGTCCCGGCCCCGGGCAGGCCCCCGATGAGTCCCGAAGCCACGTTGCCGATGCCCTGGCCCACCAGTTCCCGATTCGGGTTATGACGTCCGCCGGTGAGTGAGTCGGCAACCAGCGAAGTGAGGAGGCTGTGCACGGCGCCGAGCAGGGCCAGGATGATGGCCGGCTGCAGGGCCCGCGCCAGAAAACCGGCGGACGGCAATTCCAGATGCAGATCGGGCAGTCCCGCCGGCACGTCCCCGACGACGGGAGCCTCGCTCAGCCACAGAACGCCTGCGAGAGTGCCGGCGATCAGGGCCGCCAGGGGAGCGGGCATCACTCTCGCCAGGCGACGAGGCCAGAGCGATACGAGCGCAAGAGTCAGGACACCGGCGGCGAAAGCGCTGGTGTTGATATTTGCCACCGCCTCGGGCAACGCGTGAATCGCATCCAGCGGCCCGCCCGGTACGGCCGGCGCGCCGAGGAACGGCAACACCTGAATCAGGATCATGATGATGCCGACGCCGGACATGAATCCGGAGACCACCACATAGGGCGTGTAGGCCACGAATCGCCCGATTCCGGAGACGCCCATGAGCACTTGCAGCAGGCTGGCCAGAACAATGACGGTCAAGGCTTCCGTGAGGTTGGCGGAAAGGCTGGCGAGGATGACCGCCAGGGCAACGGTGGTGGGACCCGTGGGCGCGGACAGTTGAGCCCGCGTACCGCCGAACAAGGCCGCGAAAAAGCCGACGGCGATTGCGCCGTACACGCCGGCGGCCGCTCCCAGGCCCGACGCCACGCCCAATGCCAGGGCGACCGGCAGCGTCACCACTGCGGAGGTGAATCCGCCGGAGAGATCCCCTCTGAAACGTTGCAGGCCGTAGATCTTCTGGCGCCGCCGGTTCGTCATGAAGCGTCAGGTCCGGGACGGAAATCGAACGGGCGAAAGAATACTGCATCCCGGTTCGATGCGCCCGTGTCAATGATGGACGGAATCCGCGGCCACCCGCCGTGCTTCGTCCAGGTTCGAGACGATCTGCTTCTTCGGGACGCGCCGAAAGTCGGAGAGCGCTTGCAGGGCCGGCCCAACGGCATCGGTGTCACCCCTGAACATCAATTCGGTCCGTCCATCTCCTTGAACTGAAAAGCATAGAGCTTGCAGTCCTGGAGGTGGAACCGGAGCCGAACCGATTCCCCCGCCAGCTTCTTCAAGTCCGGCTCCCCCTTCCAGCGTACGGGAAGGCGGACCGAGTTCCCATTCAAGGGCAGAGCCTCGTCCCGCGAGAATCCTGGTACGGGCTGCCCCGTTTGATCCAGGACCTCCACCCGGGCTTCGCCTCCGCCTCCCGTGTCCAGGTTCAGTTCCAGTTGAGATCCACCGAAGCGGATCGGAGGCGTCGTGAATTGGCCGCCTTCGTACGGCGCGTCGACCGAAACGAAGCCGTCCAACCGGAGTACTGCGCGGCTGATGCCGGTCCGGTGACTGGAAGACTCGGAATCCAACTGGGAGTCATGGTCCCGGTTGGACCCGTTGTAATAGATCCACAATTCGTCGCCCATGCGGACGGGGTGGGGCAGGGCCCAGACCCGGGCCGAGTCAAAGCCTCCAGGCGGACCCATCCGAAGGAATGCCTCCCTGTTGCCGACCCTCCGGAATTGTTTCCCGTCCCGGCTCACCAATAGGCGCACGTCCATGGCGCTGGGACCCAGTCCGGACACGGGAGGCCTCGGTTTCCAGTGCCAGAAGGCTTGAGCCAGCATGACGTAGACCTGATCCGCTTCTTCGTACCGGAAGACGTCGGCGCCGTAGTAGTCCACCGGCGGCTGGCCCGTGGGCGTGGCATGGGTCGCCCGGTCGACAGCGTCGGGCCCCACCACGATGCTCTGATTGGTCCAATGGAGGAGATCCGGGGATTCCAGCCGGCGGACCGAACGAAAATTCCGGTTCCGGTCGTCGAACTGGGTCCAGTACCGGGTGAACAGAAGGTAACGCGACGACGGCGGATCCCAGAAGATGATGCTCTGGGTGTCCCAGCCGCCTGGACCCGGATCCAACTTGGCAAACAGCTTCCATCGAATGCCGTCCGGCGAGGTGTGAAGATGGAGTTCGGCGGACGGGTAGACCTTGGCTTGCGTCTTGTACCGGTGTTCCGGCGGAGCGTAGGGATCGATCCAGACGGACGAGCCACCGACCTTGCCGGGGATCACGATATTGTTCTGGCGGGACCCGCCCGAATCGTGAAGTCCCAGCCGTGGTTTGACGAACGACAATCCGTCTTCGGACTCGGCGTAGCAGACTCTCAACACGTCCGGAAAGCGGTCTTCGCCGTATTGGCGCTGGTCGTACCAGAGGCGAGTCTTTCCGTTTTCCCTGAGCACGCTGGAGTAGAGGCCGATGGAGCCGCCCCGGCCGGGGCCTTCCCAGGTCTGGTCCGGCTTCAGGAGGATTCTCCGATCCTGCCAGGGAGGGTTCATGGTGAGCCGGACTCCGTGACTCGATTCGATGAAACGTTCATCCACGAACAGTTGCTTGCGGGAACCCACGTCGATGGTCTCGGGTGCGGCGCGGAGGCCGGCGCCCGCCAATATCAAGAGGAGCAGCTTGGGATAGGATCTCACCAGTCTCAGGGACAACGGTCGTCCTCGGTTACCAAGTCGAAAGGGTCACGACGGCCAGCGGATTTCATCATCGTACAGCGTGTCCCCTATTGCAAAGCCGCGATGAGGAGCGGACTCTCACCTGCGTCGAGCCGACCCGCGTGGCCAGGGTCGTCGTGAGGTGTGGCGTCGGAGAAGGTCTGATATCCTTGTGTGTACATCGAGTCACAATTCATGTCGCGCATTTCACAATTCGAATCAACTGAGGGGCCGGCAGTTCCGCGGGGGTTCAAGATCCCTTCCTCAGATTGCCCAGGGAGATTCCACATGATGAAATCGGTATCCGTCTACTTACTCTTCCCGGCCCTAGTGGTGGCGATCCTCCTCGCCATGCCCTATTCCCACGCTCAATCGAGCAGTCTGAGCGGAGTCGTCACCGACGAGACCGGCGGCGTGCTTCCCGGCGTCGAGATTTCGATCGTGAACGAGGCCAACGGGCTCCAGCGAACGGTCATCTCCACCGATGAGGGACTTTACGTCTTTCCGCAGCTCCCTCCCGGCTCCTACACGCTGTCGGCGATACAGCCGGGCTTCAATCCGGTGACCGTTGAAGACATCATGTTGCTCGTCAACACCAACCTCGAGATTCCCGTGAATTTCGCCGTCGAGGCGCTCACCGAGTCCGTCACGGTCTCCGCCGCGGCCAGACAACTCAACACCACCGATGCGTCGGTCGGGAATGCGTTCGGAACCAAGCCGATCGGACAGTTGCCGCTCAATGCGCGAAATCCGGCCGGGCTGCTTTCGCTGCAAGCCGGGGTCACGTTCCTGACCGCGGACCCGCTGGACGCCCAATTGTCGGGAGACATCCGGAACGGAACCGTCAACGGAGCTCAGAGCGACCAGTCGAACGTCACGCTTGACGGGGTCGACGTAAACGACCAGAACGGCCGCCTGCCCTTTACCAGCGTCCTTCGCAACACGTTGGATTCGATCCAGGAATTCCGGGTGGTGACGACCACGGCGAACGCCGACCAGGGCCGCTCGTCAGGAGCGCAAGTGTCGCTGGTGACCAAGAGCGGGACCAACGACATCCACGGGTCGCTCTATGAATACCACCGGAACACGGTCACGGCGGCGAACGATTTCTTCAACAACCGGGCCGGCGTCGATCGTCCGAAGCTCATTCGGAACGTCTTCGGCGCCTCTGTCGGAGGGCCCATCAAAAAGGATCGATTCTTCTACTTCCTCAATTACGAAGGCCGCCGGGACGCCAGCGAGGGCAGCGCGGTGCGGCGGGTGCCGACGGCCTCCATGCGTAACGGAATCGTCCGGTACAAGACCGTCGGCGGGGAGGTCCAGACCCTCAGCCCGGAGTTCATCCGCACCAGGATCGATCCGCTGGGGACCGGTCCCAATTCGGCCACGCTCGACTATTTCAGGTCCTTTCCCGAGCCTAACGACACCACCGTCGGAGATGGTCTCAACACGGCCGGGTACCGGTTCACGGCCTCGACACCCCTGGTCTGGAACACGCTCATCTCGAAGCTGGATTGGAACGCGGATGGAACCGGGTCACACCGCATGTTCCTGCGCTTCAACTATCAGAACGACCGGATCACCAGTCTGCCCCAGTTTCCCGGCCAGCCTCCGAACACGGAGACGGCGGACACCAGCCGCGGGTTTGCGGTCGGGTACGACGGTTCCTTCGGACCCAACGTCATCGGCACCTTCCGCTATGGCTTCACTGGCCAGAAGTTGAACTTTTCGGGAGTCCAGTCGGCATCCCGGGCAAGTATCGGAGACAGCATCATCGACGATATCGAGGGGTCGACGACACCCCGGGACAGCTACTTGCCGACGCAGACCGCCGGGGCGGACTTCTCGGTGATCCGCGGTTCGCACACCCTCCAGTTCGGCGGGGTGCTGTTCTCGGTCCGGAACCAACGTGAGAGCTACGGCAACAGCTTTCACTTCGCGAAACAGGCTGCCTGGGCGTTCGCCGACGGCCCCGCCGTATTCGACACGCCGCTTCCCGCGGCCCCCGCCAACCCCGGTGTCTACCGGGAGACCATGGCGACCGCTCTCGGGGTCCTCAACTTCTTCGACGCAAATTACAACTACGACCTGCAAGGCAATCCGTTGCCCTTCGGAGAGCCCGTCAGCCGGACTTTCGGAGCGGAGCAGTTTGAACTCTATGCGCAGGACATCTGGCGCGTAAAACCCGGCTTGACGGTCACGGCCGGCCTGCGTTGGTCGATGATGCCGCCGGTGCGGGAAGTGAATGGACTGCAGGTGAGCATCACCCCGGGTCTCGACGAGTACATTGCGCGCCGTCTGGACCTGGCGGCCAACGGCCGGCCCACCCGCGACGCCGGGGCCATCGGCTTCGTGCCGGCGGACGACCCGCGAGGCGGCCCGCTGTGGACCACCCACTACAAGAATTTCTCCCCCCGGCTTGCCGTGGCCTACTCCCCGGACTTTGCCGACGGTTTTCTGGGCAAGCTGTTCGGCGGCCTGGGCCGGACATCGATCCGGGCCGGGGCGGGCATCTTCTACAGCAGCTTCGGGATGGGCATCATGCAGATGCTGGACCGGAACGCGTTCGGCCTCACCAGCAAGGTGACCAACCAGATCGCCACGGTGGCGGGTTCGCCTCGCTTCACCGGTCTTTCCACTCCCCCTGCGGCAGGGATTCTGCCTCCGCCGCCGGGAGGGCCCGGCACGCCGAACCCGACCGGACTCGGATGGAGCCAGGGAGTCGACTCCAGCGTGCGGCCCCCCTACACCATCAACCCCACCTTTTCTCTGGCCCGCGAGTTCGACGGAGGATTTCTGCTCGAGGTCGGCTATGTGGGCCGGTTGGGCCGCAGACTGCTGGTCAACGACACTGCCTCGGCCCAGTACGTCAACTTCAAGGACCCGGTGTCCGGCGCGTATCTGCTGGATGCGCTCCAGGATCTGGAACTCATGGTCCGGCGCGGAACGCCGACCGAGTCCGTGCCGGCAATTCCGTTCTTTGAAAACCTCTATTCCGGCGCGGCTACCGCGGACGTATCCGCGACTCAAGCCGTCTACGACGTCATCCGGGCCAGCAGTCCCGACACCGGAACGGCCATGTACTACATTGACTACGCCTGCGCCCCGTTCTGCAGCGATCTGGGGGCGGGCGCGTTCATGAATCCCCAGTTCTGGGCCTTCGACGCGCTCCGGTCTTTCGGGACCTCGACCTACCACTCGATGCAGGTGTCGCTGCGCAAAGCCTTCTCCAGCGGGTTCCAATTCCACCTGAACTACACCTTGTCCAAGTCCATGGACCTGGTCTCCGTCGGCGCGCGCCGCGGCGTCGGTGAACGGTTCGGTCAGATTCCGGGAGACACCTACTGGTCTGCGTTCAGCGTCATCAACTCCTGGGACCGGGAGTCGCAGCGGGCCGTTTCCGACTTCGACATGCGCCACCAATGGAACGCCAACTGGGTGGCCGAGTTGCCCATCGGCCAAGGGAAGGCCCTGCTTCCCGACCTGGGGCCGGCGGGACAGGCTGTGCTCGGCGGCTGGCAGGTCAGCGGCCTGATGCGCCTGACGTCGGGCCTGCCGCTGAGCGTGCTGAACGGCTTGGCGTGGCCGACCTGTTATTGCTATCAGCACTTCGCGGAAGTCGACGGAGCGCTACCGGAGCAGACGAACACCAAGAACGCGAGGCTGATCGGAGGGGGCAGCGGACCCAATGTATTCAGCGATCCGGCGGCGGCCCTGGCGTCTTTCAGACAGGTCCTGCCCGGCGAAGTCGGGCAGCGCAACAATCTGCGCGGCGATGGAATATTCTCCATCGACATGGCCATCGGAAAGCGTTTTCCCCTGCCGTTCGAGGGTCAAAGCATTCAGTTTCGGGCCGAGGCCTTCAACCTGACCAACAGCGTCCGGTTCAACGCCGACGTCTGGGAGACTCTCTCCTTCACTTTTCCGGGGAGCTTCGGGAACTACTCTTCGGTGATGATTCCACCGCGGGTGATGCAGTTCGGCCTGCGCTACGAGTTTTAGCATAGGCACATCGAAGCCGGCGAATGGTAAAATGTCCCCGGTCATGGAGAGCCATTCCCGGATCCGGTCCCTGTTGGTCTGTTCCGTCCTCTCGACCTGGTGGTTCGGCTGGGGTGATCAACTGGCCGCCCAGACCGAAGAATCGGCCCGGATCGAGTTTTTCGAGCGCCGGGTGCGCCCCCTCCTGGCGAAGCACTGCTTCGCCTGCCACGGAGACGCCATCGAACAACCCCAGGGAAATCTGAAGGTCGACGGGCGTGCGGAACTCTTGAAGGGCGGCAATCGCGGACCCGCCATCGTTCCGCACCGGCCCGACGAGAGTCTGCTGATCCAAGCGGTGCGGGGGGAGCCGATTCAGATGCCGCCCGGAGGCAGGCTCAAGGAGCGGGAAGTCGCCGACCTGGTGGAGTGGGTCCGGCTGGGCGCGCCCTGGCCCGAGGCACAGGCGGCCGCATCCCCGCCGGTGGCCGAAGGGGATGAGCCGGACTGGGAAAAGATCCGCGCCGGCCACTGGGCCTGGGAACCGGTCCGAAAGCCGGCGCCTCCCAAGATGCCGGCGGAGTCCTGGATTCGGAATCCCATCGACTCCTTCGTGCTGGCGAAACTGGAATCGGCGGGACTGGAGCCGGCTCCGGCGGCGGACTCCCGCACCCTGGTCCGAAGGATGCACCTGGATCTGGTCGGTCTGCCGCCCACGCCGGACGAGGTGGCTGAATTCGTGAGCGCGTTTGGCCGGGACCGGCGAGGAGCCGTCGATCAGAAGATCACCGAGCTTCTGGGCTCCGTCCGCTACGGCGAACGTTGGGCCCGCCATTGGCTGGACGTGGCGCGGTACAGCGACGGGTTCGGCGGATTCCTGGATCGGCGGAACCGGGAACTGACCCAAGCCTGGCGCTACCGGGACTGGGTCGTCTCCGCCTTCAACCACGACCTGCCCTACGACCGTTTCGTCAAGCTCCAGATCAGCGGCGACCTGGTAGGGGAAACCGGGGATGCCGTGGCCACCGGATTCTTCGCCCTGGGACCGTACTATACGTCCGACGGCGGCGACCCCGACAGCGTGGCCCAAGCCCGGGGCGAGACCCTGGACGACCGGATCGACACTCTGACTCGCGGCTTCATGGCGGTCACGGTTTCCTGCGCCCGCTGTCACGACCACAAGTTCGATCCCATTCCCCAGCAGGACTACTACTCCCTGGCCGGCATCTTCGACAACACCGTGACCAGTGAGCTGCCCCTGGTCCCGGAGGGGGTGGTCGATGCCTATGAGGCCCACCAGGAGAAGATCAAGGCGCTGCAGAAAAAACAGGGGGACCTCGGGGCTCTGGCCCGGGAGGAGATGAGGGAGCTGTCGCCCGAAGAGAAAGAGCTGATCAAGCAGTTGAAGGCGGAGGTCGAGAAGCTCAAGGAGGAGGCGCCGGCCAAGTACGATTTCCTCCAGGTTCTGGCCGAGGCGGGGAATCAGGACATGCCTCTGGCGGTTCGGGGCAACCTGCGAACACCGGGGGATATGGCGCCGCGGCGTTTCCTGAAGGTCCTGTCCGGGACCGGCACACCCCGGTTCAACCAGGGGAGCGGGCGGGTCGAGCTGGCCGAGGCCGTGGCCAGTTCGTCCAATCCGCTGACGGCGCGGGTGATGGTCAATCGGGTCTGGATGCATCATTTCGGCAAGGCGCTGGTCCGGTCGCCCGGCAACTTCGGGACGCTGGGCCGGAATCCGACCCATGGGAAGATGCTGGACTGGCTGGCTGCCAGCTTCATGGAGTCGAATTGGTCGATCAAGTCGCTGCACCGGCTGATCATGACCTCGGCCTCCTATCAGATGAGCAGCCGGTTCGATGCCCGGGCCTTCGCCGTCGACAGCGACAACGAGCTGCTCTGGCGCATGAACCCCCGCAGAATGGACGTGGAATCGTGGCGGGATTCCCTGCTGGCCGTGACCCGGGAGTTGGACCTGGAGATGGGCGGCCCGCCGGTGGACGACATCACCGGCAGCAATCGGCGCACGCTCTACGCCAAGGTCAGCCGCAACGGCGACCAGTCCGGTTCCGACCAGTTCCTGCGGCTCTTCGATTTCCCCATCATGAGGGCCACCGTTCCTGAGCGGAGCGCCAGCATCGTCCCGCAACAGTTTCTTTTCCTGATGAACAGCCCCTTCATGGTGGATCGGGCCAAGGCGCTCTCCAAAAGGCTCGAGAGCGAGTCCGCCGATGACTCGGAGAGAATCGGCCGTGCCTACCGGCTCCTGTTCAGCCGGTTCCCGACCGAGGAGGAAACCCTCATGGGCCTCCGGTTCTTGCAATCCGATTCCCCGTCCGGTTCCGAACTGACTCCCTGGGAGCGCTACGGCCAGGTCCTCATGAGCTCCAACGAGTTCATGTACGTGCGGTAGCCTCTCGCCGAGTGTCCTTCAGCGACAATCTCTCCTTTTGAAACGTTCTTACTTCGTTGCAGTTGATTCAGGCCGTGGCTGCGTGGTTACGACGCCCCTTCCGATGTCAGCGAGATCGTGAGACAATAAACTCAAAGTTTTCAGGAGATTGAAGCCATGTTTCACCCGCCGCACCCTCCGCCGTTGGACCGCCGCGACATGCTGCACCGGCTGGGTGCGGGATTCGGCGTCCTGGGTCTGGCGGGCGTCCTGGCTGACGAGCGTGTTCTGGGGACCGGGGATTCGGGAGCGCCGCTCTCGGCAACGGGTTCGCCGCTGGCGCCCAGGGCGCCCCATTTCGCTCCCCGGGCCAAGCACGTGATCCAGCTCTTCATGCCGGGCGGGCCCTCCCAGGTGGACACCTTCGACTACAAGCCGGAGATCCGGAAGTACCAGGGACAGCGTCCCGCCATCGTGGACCGGAAATCCCTTCGGAACACCAAGAACGGGCTCTTTCCGTCGCCTTTCGGATTCAAGCGGTATGGCGAGTGCGGCAAGTGGGTCAGCGACATTTTCCCGCGCGTGGGCGAGTGCGTCGACGACATCTGCTTCATTCACTCCATGCACACGAACATACCGGAGCACGCCGGGGCCATCCTGATGATGAATCTGGGCCACCTGCAGCCCAGCCGGCCCAGCATGGGTTCCTGGCTGGTCTACGGACTGGGTTCCGACAACCAGGATCTTCCCGGGTTCGTGGCCATGAGCCCCCGGGGCCAGCCGCGCGGAAAGCTGGCGAACTGGGGGAACTCCTTCCTCCCCGGGGCGTATGCCGGAACCTACGTGAACCTGCACGAGATGAAGCCGGACCGCATCTTGAGGGACCTCAAGAACAACTGGCTGCCCCGGACCGAGCAGCGCCAGCAGGTCGATCTCCTGACCCGCCTCAACCGGCTCGACCTGGAGCGGCAGCAACGGGACCAGAACCTGGAGAGCAGCATCCAGGCCATGGAGATGGCCTTTCGGATGCAGTTTGCCGCCCCGGAGGCGTTCGACCTCTCCCAGGAGAGCAAGGCCACTCGGGAACTCTACGGCGACACCGAGTATGCCAAGGGCTGCCTGCTGGCCCGGCGCCTGGTGGAGCGGGGAGTGCGGATGGTTCAGATCTCCCACTCCATCGACCACTACGACATCGCGTGGGATACGGGGCACAGCGACATCGCCGGTGGTCACAAGAAGCTGGCCGATGCCTGCGACCGGGGGATCGCGGCCCTGATCAAAGATCTGAAACAGCGGGGCATGCTGGACGAGACACTGGTGATCTGGGGCGGAGAGTTCGGCCGGGCGCCCACGTCGGAGGGGCAAAAAGGAAGGGACCACGACCACTACGGCTTCACCGTCTGGATGGCCGGCGGCGGCGTCAAGGGAGGCTTCAGCTACGGCGCCACCGACCAGTTCGGGCTCACGGCGGTGGAGAACCGGGTGCACGTCCATGACCTGCACGCCACCATCCTCCACCTCATGGGCATCGACCACGAACGGCTCACCTACCGCTATTCGGGCCGGGATTTCCGCCTGACCGACGTGCACGGGAAGGTGGTCCACGACATCATCGCTTGAGCGCCCGCGGCGGCCGCCGCGGTTTTCCCACGGAGTTGACAATGGTCGCTGACACGGATCGCAGGAACTTTCTCAAGACTCTGGGAGCCGCCGCCGGAACGGCCGCCCTGGGCCTATCCAAGGCCGGGTGCGCGCCGCCGCCGGACGCCGGTCCGGAACGTCCCTCCCACCTGGTGAGGTTCGGACACACCGACCTGTGGGTCTCCCGGCTGTGCCAGGGAACCGCGTTCCGGAGCCATCTCTCCCGACGGGGGGACAGCAAAGAGGCCCACGATTTCTTGAGCCACTGCATCGACGTGGGGATCAACTTCTTCGATACGGCCGAGGCCTATGGGTCGGGCGAGTCGGAGATCGCCCTGGGCCACGGAATTGCGGGCCGCCGGCACGAGGTGGTGATCTCCACCAAGGCCAATCCGCGCGTCGATGGTGAGAGGATCGCCGTCACCGAGCCGATCCTGAGAACCCGGGTGGAAGGCAGTCTCAAGCGCCTGGGAACCGACTACATCGATCTCTATTTCCTCCACGCCGCAGACCGGAAGACTCCCTCCTTTCATGACGAGAAGCCGGGCCGGGATGCTCCGACGCGGGCTCATATGGAAGAGATCGCCGCCGCCATGACCGCCCTGGTCGAGTCGGGCAAGATCCGCTATTGGGGGGTTTCCAATCACCTGCCAAGGCAGGTGGAGGAACTCTTGGAATCGGGGAATCAACCCGGCACGGCTCCCTTGGCGGGGCTGCAGGACTATTTCACCATCGTGGCCGGAGATCGCAGAAGCCTCATGGTCGACGGGCTGTTCCCCTTGATTCGGCGCGGAAACCTGGGACTCATGGCCTTCAGCCCCTTGGGAGGGGGCAGCCTTGTGCCGGGACGGGAGGTCCCTGACGGATCCGCTCTCATGGACGTGGTGACGGTCCTGGACGAGGTGGCAGGGGAGCTGGGGGTCACGCGGCCCCAGGTCTGCGTTGCCTGGGTGGCCGCCCATTCCGAGGTGGCCAGCGTTCTCTCCGGCGCGGAAAAACCGGAGCACGTCGAGGAAAACCTCAAGGGGACCCAGTTGACTCTGCCGGCCCCGGCCATGGACAAGCTCAACGTTGCGGCGGCAGGCTACGCCGTCCGAATGATCCAGGAGCAGGCGGCCACCCACCGATTCGGCGACCGCTCCGGAAGGCCGGCGCCGGCGTAAGGCGGCCCCCGCCCCGGCTTCTTCAACGGCAGTTCAGGAGACCCGCCACCGGACGACACCCATGTGGTAGCGCTGGTGCATGGGGATCTGCTGGCAGTAGTAGGCGGTGACGATGGTGCCGTCCTTCAGTTGCACGCTGGAGGGGTAGCCGCCGTCGACGCCCCCCGGCCGCGTGTTCGCCCGGCGCACCGTCGTGTTGAAGAGGACTCGCGGCGCGCGCCAGGTCAGGCCCTCGTCGCGGCTGATCCGGGCGAAGACCCCCAACATTCCCCGCAGCCGGGAACCATAGGTGAGCAGGATCCCCCCGTCCTGCAATCGGATGAGGTTGGCCGGCATCTGCCCCGGAAGGGATGCGGGGCCCAGATGCTTCCAGGTCTGTCCGGCATCTTCCGAGACCGAGATGTGGGTATGACTGTTCCGGTGGGTCCGGGTGGCCGCCAGGAGCCGGGTTCCGCCGGTGACGAGCAGGGTCGACTCGTTGAAGTCGTCCACGCCGATGGGGCGGGGGTTGCCCCAGGTGCGCCCGTCGTCGTCGCTGTAGAAGATCCAGGCCGTATTGTGCCGGATGTGGTCGCCCGTGTAGCCCGTAACGGCCAGGCGGCCGTCGGGCAGGGCGACGATGTCGCCGAAGGGAATGACGTGATCCGCGCCGGGGGGCAGTTCCAGGCTGCTCCGGCAGGTCCAGGTCCTGAGGCCGTCGGTGGACCGGCAGACCACCGATTGCAGGACGGGCCTCATCTTGGTGACCGGATCGGGAGGCGCCACCTTGGAACCGCTGCAGAGGACCACGAAGGAGCCCTTTGGCGTGAGGCCGGCCGCCAGGTCCTTCCGGTTGGTCCCCGGTTCGTTGGGGGCCGGGACGCTCACGAAGCTCCACATGCGGCCTCCGTCAACGCTTCTCCAGCACTCGGCGGCTCCGTCGCAGAAGCCGTGGCAGGGACTCCCGAAGATGGTGGCGACGATGGAATCGTCGGGCATGAGGGTCAGGTTGGGCCAGGCGCACTTGTTGTCGATGGCGACGAAGCGCTCCACCCGGTCCATGTGGACGAGGTGGCCGGTATCGCCGCTTTCGGCCGATGCCGGCGCCGGTGCTCCAAAGGCTGGCGCCTTCGCCGTTCCGATCCCGGCCAGCCCCAGGAGGGACGAGCCCACCATCCCGCGGCGGGTGAGCGTGCGGGCACGGAAGTGTCGTTTCATGCTGAACCTCCGGTGGAAAATGCGGACTAACGGCGGCCGAGTCCGAACTCGCTCCCCATGGTGACGACCTTGCCGTCCCGGAAGTGCACCTCGATGAACTTGGAGCTGGCGAAGGGGCGGCCGTTTTCGTCCCTGAAGACTCCCACACGTTTCTTGGTTCTGGCGTCGAAGATGTCGGGGGCGTGGGAATAGGCGTATTTGCCGTCCAGGCTGAAGGTGACCCAGCCGTGGCCTCCCATGGAGAGATTCACGTGACCCATCTCCCGGGGCGGCATCTGGGTGGCGTCGAAGTAGAAGAGCTTCCGGCCCGCCTGGTCGCTGATCCACAGTTCCTTGTGGTCCGGTGTCAGACCGGCGCCGTGGGTCCGATGGCGAATCTTCTCCTTGCCGGCGAAGACCCGGTGCAGGAGCTTGCCCTGTTTCAGATCGACCACGTCGAACCCGACGTGCTTCCCCAGGCAGACGAAGGCCAGGCTGTGGTCGCGGGTGACGGTGTACGGAAAGATCATGTACTCGCCCACGTCGGGGATCTGGCGGACGATGCTGTCGTCCCGAATGTCGAACATGGTCAGCATGGTCCGGGTTCCCAGGAAGACGTGCCGTCCGTCCAGGCCCACGATGCTGTTGTGGGCGTTGGGGCCCACGGGGATCCGCTTGATGAATTCCCCGTTTCGGGCATTGATCACCACGAAGCCGGCGTCTTCCTCCGTGTACCAGAATCCGGTGGGAGCGTAGATCTTCTTGCCGTCCAGGGTGATGGAGGAACGGTCGCAACATCCCGGCGCGAAGGTGTTCTCCCACACGATCTTCTCCGTCTCCAGGTCGAAAGCGCCCAAGCGATGGTTGGTCGTGGAGTAATAGACGGCGTGGTTGACCAGGCTTCCGGTGAATCCTCGAAGCCCTTCCTGGAAGATGGGGACGTGGATCCTCCGGACAAACTTGTGGCCGTTGTCGATATCGAAGATGAGGATTCCGGTGCCGGAGCGGCCTTGCACCTGAGCTCCGTCCGGTGTGCTCATGTAGAGGTAACGCCGGGTTTCGGATTGGCCCGGGAGCATGGTCCCGAGGGCCAGAATAATTGCAACGATGAAAGTCAGGCGTGACATGGCCGGAATTCTACTTCTCCGGTCCGGAGACTGTCCATCCGGGCCAGGATGCCAAGCCGCGCACGATGAATCTTGTCCAACTGCCCGCCGCAGGACTGCGCCGTAGTAAACTGATGGGATTGACGCGACTCTTTTCGCTGCCGCGGCCGACGAAGCGGAATTCAGGCAGGAGGAATTTCCCGTGAATAGTTTGGTGGGACAACCCCGGGAGGCGCTGGACACGCCGGCCCTGATGGTGGATCTGGATGTACTTCAGCGCAACATCGGCCGCATGACGGGGACCATCATTCGCGACGCCAAGGTGGGCTGGCGGCCCCATACCAAGGCCATGAAGACGCCGGCCCTGGCGAAACTGTGCCTCGAAGCGGGGGCTCATGGCATCACCTGCGCCAAGCTGGGGGAGGCGGAGGTCATGGCCGACGCCGGCATCCGCGACATCCTGGTGGCCAACCAGATCGCGGGTCCGACGAAGATCGACCGTCTGGTCGACGTCTGCCGCCGGGCCGACGTGATGGTCTGTGTGGACCAATTCGAAAACGTCCGGGAGATCGACCGCGCCGCCGCAGCCAGGGGCGTTCGTCCCCGGGTCCTGATCGAGGTGGACGTGGGAATGCAGCGCGCCGGAGTCCTGCCGGGAGAACCCACCATCTCCCTGGCCCGCCGGATCGCCCGGTTGCGGCACGTCCGCTTCGCCGGATTGCAGACCTGGGAGGCCCATGCGCTGTTCGAACCGGACATGGGCAAGAAGAAACGGATGATCGAGGAGGCGTTGGGGAAGCTGACGGGCACGGCCCAGGCCATCCGGGATTCGGGGATTCCGGTGGAGATCGTCAGTTGCGGCGGCACCGGGACCTACTGGATCAGCGCTTTCGTTCCCGGCGTCACGGAGATCGAGGCCGGTGGCGGCATCTACTGCGACATCTCCTACCGCCGCCAGTTCGGCGTGGAACACGAGTTCGCACTGACGATCCTGTCCACCGTGACCAGCCGGCCCCACCCCTCCCGCATCATCTGCGACGCGGGATTCAAGACCATGGGCCGGGTCGACGCGGATCCCGAGGTCCTGGGAGGGATCGATGCCAAGGAGTTCGTGATGTCAGCGGAGCACGGAATCATCCGGTTGGCCGAGCCCGGCGAATCGCCCCGGGTGGGGGACAAGATCGAGATCATCCCCGGATACTCGGACTCGACGGTGTTCCTGCACGATGTCCTGTACGGAATCCGCAGCGGTCGCGTGGAGACGGTCTGGCCGCTGGTGGGCCGGGGGAAACTCCAGTAATCGGCCGGAGTCCGATCAGTTCCTGCCGATGCAGAACAGGGTGTTGTTGGTCCGGACGAACAGTTGCCCCTGGGCTGCGATCACGGTGGAGCGGACCGGGGCTTCTTCCGCGTCGCCCATGGCGATGTTGTTGAGGATTTCACCGTCCGCAGCGTCCACGATCACCACGTCCCCGTCGAAATTGATCAGGTAGAGCTTGCCGTCGCCGGCCAGGGGCGAAGCCTCGTACTTGCTGCGTCCCGGCGTCTGAATCGTCCACTTCACCTTGCCCGTCTTGGGTTCGACTCGCGAGAGGGACTTCCGCACGTCGCTCAGGACGAAGAAGTCTCCGTCGTAGTAGGCGGGAGTGGGCACGTCTGAGGTCACCGCCCGGACGTCCTTGCTGACCCAGGCGATGGAGCTGTCGTCCAGCCGTCCGACCCCGCCCGTCTTGATGGCGTAGATGGGGTCCCGCTTGGGGGCGCAGGCCAGGATCACGTCCTCGTTGGCCACGGGGGAGGGAACCAGGCGCCAGTGCCGGATGCGCGTGGGATTCCAGGTTCCCCAGCGCCACAGCTCCTTTCCGGTCTCCAGGTCGTGGCCGCTGAGGTCGTCGCCTCCCACCACCAGCAGCTCGCGCCGCCCGTTGTGAACGAAGGGGACCGGGGTGGTGAAGGCCTCGCGGGATTCGGCCACCGCCTGGCTGGGGCGGAAGCTGCGCCACAAGGTCTCGCCGGTCTCCGGTTTCATGGCCAGGATGTAAGACCGGTTCTTGCGGTCCTTCAAGCCGCGTCCCTCGATGGGGACGTCGCGCTGCAGTACCTGGAGGTAGAGCTTCCCGTCGAAGATCAGGGGGCTGGAGGAGAAGGTCCAGAAGAACGCGAATTCGCCGTAGTCATGCCCGATGTGCCGGCGCCAGAGCTGATGCCCCGAAAAGTCGAACGCCGCCATTTCTCCGTTGCCATAGAAGAAGACGACCACGTTGCCGTCGGTGGCGGGCGACGGCGACGCGTAATCGCTCCGGGTGTCCCGGCTGATTCCCGTGGAGACTTCCCGTTGCCAGAGCAGCTTGCCGCTGGTCCGGTCAAAGCAGAGGGCTTTCAGCGAATCGGCATTCGGGTCCGTGCTGGAAACGAAGACGTGATCCTCCCAGACGGCGGGCGTGGCCGCGCTGGGTCCGGGCAGGGCGGCGCGCCAAGCGATGTTCTCGGTCGGCGACCACTGAGTGGGCAGGGCCTGCTCAGGCGTCGATCCGTTGTAGCTCGGACCCCGGAAGTGAGGCCAGTTGCCGGAGTGGAGGGGGACAGCGGTGGAGAGAATCAGCACCAGGGAAGGCAGATATTTCATGGTTTTGAACTCCGAAGTCGTTGGATCGGAACACTTGCATCATAACAGCCCGCGGCACGAGGCGTCACGGCGTTCGGCCGCGTCCGCACGCCGGAGAAGCGCATCAGAACTTGTAGGCGAAGAGCTTGGCCTGGAACATCCGGATGCGGAATGCCGCCGTCTCCCCGATCCCGGAGAGATCGCTCTTGCCCTTCCAGGTCACGACCCGGTCGGACTCGTCGCCCGTCAACCGGTCGGACTCGGCGAAGGTGAAGCCCTCGATGGGGGGCAGATCGGCCTGATTCATGGAGGGGCTCCTGGTCATCAGTTCCACGCTGATCCAGCCGCCCGGAGCGCAGCGGTAGTTCAACCGCAGTTCGTTGCCGTGCCGGTAGATGGTGGGAATCGTGAACCGGCCTTCGCTCTCCGCCTCGATCCCGATGAAGCGATGCGGTTGCCACAGCATGTAACGGATCTGAATGGGCCGGCCCTGGGGGAAGAGATGGTCGTGTCCGTAGACGTTGTGGAGGCTGGACATTCCCGTGTAGGGCACGGCCCAGCGGCCGTCGGGCAGCTCCAGCATGCCGTTGCGCCAGGTGTGCACCTGGCAATCGTCCCCGCTGCCCGGCGGGCCTACCGTGTGGATGGGCCGCCGCTCGGGCCGGATCCAGAAGAGGCCGTCGCGGCTGAAGGCGATCTGGGTGTCCACGTGGTCGTTTTGCTGGTGGTAGACGGGAATGACCATGACGTGGAGATCGGTGCGCCCCGGATAGGGGAAGTAGTTGGCTCCGTAAAAGGAGATGTCCAGGTCGTCCAGGGCATCGGGAGCCAGAATCAGCTTGGGGGCGGGCCAGGTTCTGAAGTCCTTGGTGCGGGAGAACCCGATGACGCGGCGTTGGGTCTCCTCCTCGATGCGGGCGGTCCCGATCCCCGGCATCAGCTCGGCCGTGTTGCCCATGATCTGCTGGTAGGCGATGTACTCGCCGTTGGCCTCGTCGTAGTGGGCGGAGATGCCGCCGTTGACGGGACGCATGCCCAGGGCCTTCTCCAGCGGTTTCCAGTCCCGGCCGTCCGCCGAGATCCACCCCAGGGTGCGCCCCCAGATCTCGGCTCGGGGTCCCTTGTAATCCTCCTCATAGGTCTCCCGGTTCCAACGGCGCATGGCCTCCTCGCCTTCCAGGGGCTGCAGCGTCGCCGGGTCGTACCAGGCCATGTCGCCCCCCATGGCCTTGAAGCGTTCCGCCGCCGGCGCCTGGGGGTCGATGAAGACACCCGTGGCGCCCCGGATGCCGTTTCGAAGGAGGTTGTTGGCCGACGACCCGTCGAATTCGACCTGGCCCATTTCCGGACGCGTCCAGTTGTAGCCATCGGTGCTGGTGGCGTAGGCGGTGGCGTTGGCCCGGGAGCATTCGTAGATCATGTGGAGAAGCCCGCCGGCCCTCCAGATGAACAAGGGGCCGATGAATTCTCCCTGCTCCCAATCGGCCGTCGCCTCCAGGAGGGGTTCGGAGCTCTCCGCCCGTTCGACTCGGAGCTTGACCCCAATGGCTCCATCGAAGAGCCTGAAAACGCCCTGGCGGTCCATCGCCCGGTTTCCCGGAAACACGTCGGTCACGTCGACGATGGGATTCCATGCCCCGTTGTTGACCCGTATTCGCTTGGCCCGTTTCTGGGGTTCGGTGAAGGGAGAGGTTTTGACCTCCTCTCCGGCCTCCGCTTCAGAGACGGGGATCAACAGCAGTGCGATCACAAGCAGCCTGTTCATGGTTCGACCTTTCCGAGATAAAATGGCGACCTGGGTTGATGTTGAATTCCATTTTCAATAAGATGCTCGCGGCACGAAGCCATGAGGCGTTGAATGTTGGAAAAACCGGGGGGAATGAACTGAGGGGGTGGGGTACACCGGTGGCATCGGTGCACCCCAATTCGATATAGCGGCCTTCGAACAAAGACCAATCCTCACTATAGCTTCCCGACATCAAGAGCGACAACCGGAAGTGATTGAGTTCCACCTATGGAACACAGGGAGATTCGCATGCAGCGGAAGACAAGATCAAGGACGCGCCAACGATGGTGCAGGGTTTTCGTGGCCGGCGTCGCTTTGATGGTTCTTTGGCCGACTCTCATGAAGGCCGGGAAGGACGAACTCAAGGCCAAGCTCGAGGAGCTCGAACGGAGGCTGGAAAAGCTCGAGAGGGACCAAGATCATCAGCCCCAGCCGGCGTCCCAGCCTGGCGAACTGGCGGAAATCCGCCGCCAGTTGGACATCCTCGCCACCGAAGTGGAACTGCTCCGGAGCGGCGAGCCGGAGCTTGAGGTCACGGATGACCAGGCTCGAAGCAAAGGACTCGGCCCGGCGGCCGCCAGCGTTTACCGGAAGCGGCAGGGCGTCTCCATCGCCGGCTACGGCGAGATGCTCTACAACAACTACAGCGGAAGTAACGAGTCAGGAGATTCCGTTTCCAAGACCACCCAGTTCGATTTCCTGCGGTGGATCCTTTACGCCGGCTATCGGTTCAACGACCGGTTCGTCTTCAATTCGGAGATCGAGATCGAGCACGGATCCACCAGCCTTGGAGGTTCCACTTCGGTCGAGTTCGCTTATCTGGACTTCCTGGTGAACGACCATTTGACCCTTCGCGGAGGATTGCTCCTGGTCCCCATGGGCCTGGTCAACGAGCTTCATGAACCCACGGTCTTCATCGGCGCCAATCGACCGGAGACGGAACGCCGGATCATGCCCAGCACCTGGCGGGAGAACGGGTTCGGCGTGGTGGGATCCGCGGGAATGTTCGACTACCGGGTCTACGTGGTGAACGGCCTGCTGGGATCGAAGTTCAGCTCCGACGGCCTGCGTGGCGGCCGGCAAAAGGGGTACAAGGCGAAGTCCTCTCACATGGCCGTGGTCACGCGAGTCGACGTGAACCCCACTCCGGGAGTCTTCTTCGGCGGATCCTTCTATAACGGAGGGTCCGGACAGGGGCTGACCTTCCACGGACAGGACCTGGATGTGGGGACCCGGATCGGGGAGCTCCACGCTCAGATCCAGATGGAGGGCTTCGACCTGAGGGGCCTTTATGCCCGGGCCTCCCTGGACGACGTGGCCGAACTGAATCAGGCCCTCGGTTTCACCGGGAAGAACTCGGTGGGCGAGACTCAACAGGGAGGCTATCTCCAATTCGGCTACAACCTGCTTTCCCGGGTCCGGGAAGACGTGAGGCTGATGCCCTACTACCGGGCCGAGACTCTCGACACCCAGGCTCGGGTGCCGGCCGGCTACCTTCGCAACCCCGCGCGCGACCGGTCCTTTCATACCCTGGGCCTGGAGCTCAAGCCGATTTCCAACATCGTGGTCAAGGCCGACTATCAGTGGAACCGGAACCGGTCCAAGACTGGTCTGGACCAGTTCAACGTCGCCATGGGATACAACTTCTGAGAAGTTAGGAGGGGCGATTTCCAATCGCCCGGTCTTCGTCGCCAAATTTGTCAGTGAGGAGTTCGGCGATTGGAAATCGCCGCTCCATTCCTTTTTCTACCGGGCCGGTGGGGCAGCTCCTGAGGGGAACGCCGGCTTTCTTTCCGCCGTGCTCCCGGCGGGGAATGCGCGCCCGGAGGGATTCGAACCCCCGACCCACGGATTAGAAGTCCGTTGCTCTGTCCAGCTGAGCTACGGGCGCATCCTTTACTTTTCAATAGTTTACCCGAATTTTCCCTCTAGCCATCCGTCCGACTTCCTAACCGTTGCCTGTTTGTTGCCTGTTGTCTTTGTGAATCTTCGGCGGCCTGTGCTTCTCGAATGCTCTGAAGCGCATGCGAACTGACATATCCTGCGTAGCGCATCGTTGTGCTGATGTCCGAGTGCCCCATCAATTGCTGCACCGTTCTCACGTCCACCCCGTGCATCAGCCACTGGCTACAGCGGAATCGCCTCAGATCGTGAAAACCCAACTTCAGTCCGACCCGGTCGGCAGCACGCCGTAGCGGTTTGGTCGGATTCGCCCATCTTGTTCCGGTCCGGGCATTGACAAAGACGTAAGGAGTGTGCAGGTAGCGTACTAGTCCGGCCAAGTATCTGGTGGCGTACTTCGACAGCGGAATCTCCCTCGGCTCGTTGTCCTTGGTGAGTTCCACCCACAGTAATCCACGGCGCAAATCCACCCGGCTCCACGTGAGCGATAGAGCTTCTCCTTTCCGAATCCCCGTCTCGCCGATCACCGCGATCATGGCTTGCATGTACGGGTTGTCCACCGCGTCAACCAAGTCCCGGAACTGTTCGACCGTCAAGGGTCGGAAGACCTTCTTGGGCTCCTTCAGCTTGGGGAACCGAACGAGTGGATGCGTGTCGATTTCCCCGCACTCCAGCGCGTAGGAAAACAGCTTGCTGATGGCGGCGATGTCACGGTTCACCGTGGCTGGCTTGACCTGCCGCTTCCGCTTGGCGACGTAACGGTGGAGGTCCTTGCGTTGAAACTCCTTCAGGGGAATGTGTCCAAGCGCGGTGTTGAGGCTCTTGAACGAGAGTTCGTAGCGCCGCCAGGAGCGCAGACGAGGTTTGCAATACTCCTCGCGAAAACGCTCGTAGAAGCGACGCACCGTCCAAACTTCCCGCTTGCCGCCGGACAGTTCCTGCTTGAGCTGCTCCCAGGTGCCGTCCAGGATGCTGGCCTCCACACGAGTGTGAAGGGCTTTCGCACTCCGGTAGTTGGGAGCATACATTCTGAGCCGGCCGGATCCGTTCGGCCAATACTTGCTGACGACGTATCGTTGTCGTCCACGGCGATCCTTTGCCTTATAGATGCCCATCTCTCTCCTCCTTTCTGGATCCGGGCTCTTCGCCATGCGGCGAATCGTACCACGGCTCCAGAGAATCGACGTAGGCGTTCAAATCCTCCAGGGCGAAGACGCGACGGCGCCGTCCGGCGGTGTCCAGTTCGGTTCTGGCTTTGATGATGTTCAGATCGGCCAGTTTGCGAACCGTGCCGATGGCCTTCCCCAGGTACTGGGCAGCGGCCGCAACACTGAAGAGCCTCCGGTTGGGCACCTGGATCAGTGCGACCGGCTTGCCGATCATCATGACGCCTGTTCCTTCACGCGAGAGCGTCGTGGTCTTGGCCTCCGCCACAAAGCGAACTCAGATCCCGGAAGTCGCCGACCTGAGCATGGGTCGTTTTGGATCCTCGTAAATGCTCCGGAGTCTCATCGAGATACTTCATCCCCAAGGCGTACCTTCGGTGGCGGACCGACCCACGCTTGTTTAGGGCTGCGACGAAGCGGATCAGGACGGGGCATTAGTTTCGCGAATTCACCGCAGGCACAGCGTTCGTCCAAGGCAGCCATCACGCCCCGTGTCCTTCCAGCACCCGATCGCGGGCTTTCCGTGCCGCCCTTTCGGCTTCCTCCAGAAGATCCACAGCCTCCGTGATCCGCTTCTCGAAGTCGGAGGAGAGTTCCCGGCATTCGTTGAGGAACGCTCAGAGCGGCGATACGAGCCCGGAGCCGGAGAACGACATGAACTCGTTTCATAGATAGACAATAAATGAGTTGGTTTCATCCGTCAAGAAAAATCTTAATCTGTTAGATTGACCGCCATGCTGGGAAAACGATTGGCGGCGGCTCGCAATCGGGCCGGTCTACGGCAGGTGGATCTCGCGGTTGCGCTGGGTGATCGTTACGACCAGACGATGATTTCTCATGTGGAATCGGGACACTCGGCGCTGCTACTGGATGGGGCCGTCAAGGCCGCGCGTAAGCTGGGCGTCTCCCTCGACTATCTGGTCGGCCTGACGGATGACCCCACGCCGTCGGCAGAACTCTCGATCAAGGGAATTACGGCGGAGGTCCGCCAACTCCCCGGCGCCCGGCCCGTACCGGTGCGACGGCTTTGGACGGCAGCCGGCAGTGGAGCTTTGGATCTGGACGAAGACGTGAAGGCCTACGCCTACTTTCGGCACGAATGGTTGTCTCGGCAAGGTCTTGTCGCCGACCGATGCAGCGTCATCAGCGTTACGGGTGAATCGATGGAGCCGACATTGCCGGAAAACTGCGTGATCCTTGTCGACCACAGCCGAAAACGACATCTGAACGGGCACATCTTCGTGGTTCGCAAGAGCGATGGCTTGGTGGTCAAGCGAGCCGGGCAGGACGATTCAGGCAACTGGCTACTGGTCAGCGATCACCCGGCTTGGGAGCCTGAGCCATGGGGCGAGGCCGAGGTGATCGGCGAAGTCAAGTGGATGGCCAGGGAACTGTGACTGTTTTCGGTTCCGGCTATTTTGGGTTAGGAGGAGCCTACCAAATTCCTGGCGGCAGTGTCATGGAGCAGCCCCATCGGATAATTGTGCCACGGATGGTTGGGCAACTCGTTAGATGACTGATAAACACGTAACTCTCAATGAGGTGCGCCGCCTTTTTTGTAGTGGCGATCCGGAAGCAATCGTTACCTCACCGCCGTTTGGCCACATCACGGTCGGAAACTCAAAAAAGTTCACAAAGAGCCCGGCACATCAAATGATTAGATGGTTCGCAGAAAGAGGCACCAGCATCTATTGGACAAGTGTCGCTAGACACTCTACATTCTCTAAATGATACGAGGCTTCCGACATCGTGGGCTCAAGCGTTTCTACGAACGCGGAAACCGCAGCCTCATCCGTCCCGATCTGCATGATCGGGTGGAAGTCATGCTCGCCCAGCTTGATGTCGCCAGGTCTCCTGAAGCGATGCGACTTCGGCAATACCGGCTGCATGCCCTCAAAGGCAAGCTGAGAGGCTATTGGTCCGTGACCGTGAAAGCCAACTGGCGAATCATTTTCCGTTTTGAAGGCGAGGATGTCTACGATGTCGAATTGATCGACTATCATTAAATGAAGGGGAAGTCGATATGCCTATGAAGAACCCGCCGCATCCTGGCAAGGTCGTGCGTGTTTCCTGTCTAGAGTCGCTTGGCCTCAACGTCACCGAAGGCGCAAGGATCCTCGGCGTCAGTCGCCAGGCACTTTCGAATCTGGTGAATTGCCATGCCCGTATTTCAGCCGACATGGCGGTCCGACTTGCGAAGGCTTTTGGCTCAACGACGGAGACCTGGGTACGGCTACAGGCGGCATATGATGTCGCCCAGGCGCAAGCACGAGAGGATGAGATCGATGTCAAGCGCTACGAGCCACAATCGGTAGACATCGCTCGGCCGCCGATGGTAGACGGTCCGAGGTGAGGGTATCCTCGCCTTGGCAATTACGGATAGAATGAGGGGCAGTCAGTCTGAGAAGACTGACTGCCCCTCATGGGGATCAGGAACCACGGAACCTGCTCGTCGCCGCCTCGCGGCAGTCACCTCATTACCCCTCATGGGGATCAGGAACGCGGTTCTCGGCGACGATCATGGCGACCAGGCAGAACTCATTACCCCTCATGGGGATCAGGAACCTCAACCGGTGTCCAGCTTCATCCAGGCGGCGGTCACCTCATTACCCCTCATGGGGATCAGGAACGCGATCAACGCACGGCTGAAGGGCGACCACACGGAGCTCATTACCCCTCATGGGGATCAGGAACGGTCAGATTTTGAGAACATGGCGTCTTGTAAGAATAAACTCATTACCCCTCATGGGGATCAGGAACTATGTTGGGGGCGATTCTGATTACTCTTGCCCACATCTCATTACCCCTCATGGGGATCAGGAACCCGAATAAGCAACGCTATAGCGCCGTCCAGGGCGCCGAACTCATTACCCCTCATGGGGATCAGGAACTCCGAGGAGGAACGCATGAAGGAGCAGACAGTACAAACCTCATTACCCCTCATGGGGATCAGGAACCCTTGTGCATCTGCCAGAGCAGAGCGGAGGCGAGGAACTCATTACCCCTCATGGGGATCAGGAACCCAACTGCCCGTTGTAAGAAGAACCCGCAAAAAGAACTCATTACCCCTCATGGGGATCAGGAACCTTGTTGATCGCGTACAGGGCGATGGTCGGCAAGGTTTCATTACCCCTCATGGGGATCAGGAACACCGGGCAGACGCCGGTCTCGTACCAGGACTACAGCTCATTACCCCTCATGGGGATCAGGAACAGGAAGAGCTGGACCGGCTGCTCGAACTGGACCGGTTCTCATTACCCCTCATGGGGATCAGGAACTTCTAGTAGTCGCTCCGAAAGGGGTACACGATCAATGCTCATTACCCCTCATGGGGATCAGGAACCCCTTATTCTCTAAGGACTCTCGTACACGCTGATCTATAAACTAAACATGAAATGCTGGCCGTTGGGCAAAAATTTGCGCTTGGACACTGGACCGGTGCCAGTTTCATCCTCAGGCGCAAACGTTCGGGATTTTAGACAAGTGCCCAGTTATTACCATGCCAGTTGTCCCTCTCCTCGCGCATCTGACCTCCCAGGGCTTCTTTGCTGAGTCGGCACACTTCGACGTTGTGCCGATTTCGACAAACGAGCTTCAGCACACGGTCATCAGGGCCTATCTTCTCAGAGATCTTGGCCACCATTCTGAGAATCTCAGACTCAGGCAGGTCACCCATAAACACGGATGCCTGTTCGTGTGTCAGAAATTCTCTGAGGAGCTTTCTATAAATCCCCGTTCTTTTGGCGGGGACATCGTAGGTGATTATCACGAACACAGGATCACCCTCTCCACATGAATGGTCTGAACTGCCCGATGCCTAGCGCTTCGCGCTCTAGCGAAAGACATTGCCGGTGAATCAATTGGCGAAGGGTCAGATTTCCATGTCGTTCCTCGATGCGTGACCAGAAACGTTCGGTCGCTTTGATCCTTCCCTTCTCACTGAGTAGGCACACTCCAGGAGCGCGTTTCAACCAGGATTCGTCAATTTGACGGCGGCGAAAAATCGACAGCAGAAGTGCATCCGAGAGAATTGGCCTGAAAGTTTCCGCCATGTCGATCGACAGCGAACGACGCCCTGTCCCTGGTGAATGGAGAAACGAGACGCTTCGGTCAAGATGCGTCTTTGCAAGTTCGTTCGCGCACGCGGAATAGAGCAACATATTGAAGAAAGACATGAGGCAATTGACCGGATCGGGGGGCGGTCGCCGGACGCGGCGTGCCAGCTTCGCGTCTGGAGAGATTCGCCCAAATGCGTCGTGCAGGAACGCTCGTGCATGCCCTTCAGCACCCATCAGAATCTCAATGCTAGTCGCTCCATCGGAAATACCGATTGCGCTCTGCAAACCTTCCAATGACAGGTCGAGACCTGTTGTGCCGTTGCGGCGGTAACGCTGCAACAATCCGCGCATCGATTTTATTTGCGATCCCACGATTGCCCGAGCAATCGTCAAACGGGCAATCTCGTCCAGGAACAATTGAGCTTGGCCCACGCGTACCCTCCCGGACGGTGTTTCCTCCTCCGGCTCGAATGCCCCGAGAAAGCGCCCGCCTGCGTCGAGAACCGTAAATCGGATTCCCCGACGCCCCATATCCTTGAGCAAGGGAATAGTAATGGAACCGTTGCCCATGCACACGATGTGCTTGATGCCGTTCAGCGGAATGGTCTTGCGTCTGGAGTCAGAGGTCACGACGAGTGCGTTTTCGTGTCGGTTCAGGCGCGCATCGCGTGGGATTATGACGACATCCATATTGCTACTCATCCCAGCAAATCAGATTGCAGCTACACGCTTCACACAGAGGGATGGCGTGTGCCGCGGGCGGAGGGCCATCCATCAGGGCAGGGGCATCCTGCGCGTCACGAATGAGCTGGCCAATTACATTCTCGGTCAACTCGTAGGTCGTCTTTTTCTGAGACCCGTAAATATGGACTTCAGCTTGCCACAGGTCTCCGGTGGCGCCCGTCATGAATGCCGCATAGAAAAGAGCTTGTCGCGAGACTGCATGACGCGCCCCGGCACCGCCTTTTCTCTCGATCACGATCCGTCGCTCGAAATCAATTGCATCGGGCACGATGCCGAGACCCTTTGGCACCTTGCTGGGTCGCTTTTCCGTGTGGTGAAGGGCAAGTCCTCTGCGGACTCGGTCGTGATAGACGGCGTGGGTCGCGCCCATCAGATGAAGCCACGCGCGCCGCCGACACAACGCGACGTGTTGGAAATAGAGCCCGTGGAGCCCGTGCTGTTCAGCCAATTCACGCAAAAAGCGCGCTTTGTGAAGAATCCTCGTAGTCTTCATCCAGGGGTGGCCTGCCGAGTTTCTCGACCAGTGCGGTGGCCGCTGCCATCACCTTTTTTCGAGGATCTCGGGGACTTTCTCCCGGTCCTGGGATGAATCGACCGAACCGGTGACGCCACTCGCCGACTAAACGCAAGTTGAGTTGTTCGCTACCCTTTTCCAGTTCACGGATCGATATTGAAAAGCTACCTTCATCGATCGGCGAAGGGACATACAGAGTCAACCGCTGTGCATGCAGTTTCCCCGGGAACGCTCTGATTTCCTCATCGAGAGGTCGCGACATGAGGTGGATGATCCGTTCGCCATCCGTTTCGGTCGCGATGTGACGGTTAAGGATGTCCGTGGCTCTTCGCAAGAAAGATTCTGTAACCGTGTGGCGCGTGCCGTTCGGGTCCACGACTATGATCGTAGCACCGATTTCACGGTAGGTGAGAGCGCTTGCGAGAAGCGCTTTCACCCATCTTTTGTGCGGCTGGGACTGCCGCCTCAGGTTGTGGTTCACTACACCGACCGACAGTATTTCCCCGATCTTTGCCTCGACAAACTTCACGATCTCGGGAGCGATTTTCCAAAGTCGATTTCTCGCTTCCTTCTGTACGGTCATCTTCGTCCGCCGGATTGCAGCTACGAACAGGGCTGCCCAGAAGGCTCCTCGCCAGGAAGCACGGCGGTAGAATGGTACCGACGCGCCTACCTTCGAGAAGTCGGCTTCAACTTCCTTCCGCGTGGGCTCAAGACGACTCCGCACGTCGCGGAGGATCTCATCGATGAATACGCGGACATCGAGATCGTCGTGATGCTCGAGGACATCCGCAACCCGCCGAGTCCACGTTTTGCGATTGCGTCGCTGTCGATACAACGAAACGACGACTCTTCCGCCTTCGGAGCCGCGCGAGACACGCCCAATACGCTGCACGAAACTGGCGAGCCCGTGTCCGGGTTCCGTGAACATGAGCGTGCATCGGAAAGTGACGCCAACTTCAACTGAAGAAGTACACACGAGCACGTCGTAATCGTGTGGATCTTCGTATTTTCGTCCACGGCGCGGTTCGCCCGGTTTCCGTTCCGAGTCGTCGATCGAGTTGATCGCGAGGATCTTGGAGTCCGGAATGCCGGCGGCATTCAGTGTCCTCCGCAATTCAGGTTCCTCAAGCTTGAGTCGTGCCAGCGAGTCATAGATCACGATGACGGTGTGACCGTCGGCGATTGACGCGCAGACGGCGTCGAGGTGCGGTGGGACCGAATCGAGCAGGGAACACTCGCGCAAGGTGATGGAAACGTCGCCATGGATGGGTCGATGCCCGGGCGGATGTCCGTCGGCGAGCCTCTCGCTGATCGTCTCGCAATCATGCGGTCCTACACCGACTTGTTCGAATATCTTTGTGACGTCGATAGGCGTGGCCGACAGGAGCGACACCTTTCCCTGACGTTCCGAGACAGCCAGCAGCGATAGCAGGCAGGCCAAGCCAAATGATCGATCATCGATTGTATGGAACTCGTCGAAGACGATGTGGTCGAAGCGGCGCAGGTAGAGAAACGGATTGATCGCTCCCGCCCCAGTTACCCGGATTCCGGAGATCATCTTGACCACCACCTCGGGTATGGCAAAGATGACCCGTCCACCCAAATGCGCGCCGTCCAGGATCTGGCGCACCCGCGTTGTAGCGAGCCTCTCACGCCCGTCTCTCGTTTGGTTGCCAGACCATTCGATGATTCGATCGTCGAGCCAGGAGTCAATCTGAAGGGTATCCAAGCCGCGCTCGGCAAGGTGCTTCCGAGCTTGGTCGCGGGCGTCCTTGATCAAGTTCTGAAGCAGTCGTTTGGTCGGAACGATGAACAATACATGGGTCTCCAGGTCGAGGACGGCTCGCAAAAATGCGTAGGTCTTTCCAGAGCCGGTCGGCGCCGACACAAGTCGAACATGCTTCTCGGACCGCAGGAGGCGCTCCTGCATCGGCGACAGCCCGCTGGGCAGTATCGGTACAGAGTGTGATCTGATGATCATCGACTTGATCTATGACCAGCCACCCGTAACCTGCAATGCTATCTCCGGTTCCAGGGGTTGGCTGGGTTGGATGTTATGCAGACGGTACGGCCCGGCGCCAAGGTCGACATCCAAATCGAATAGCCTCGCCGTATGCAGGTTGAGGCAGATATCATGGCCTTTGGGACAGCGTTCGAGAAGGCCGGCACCGTTTCGGCCGAGCCCGAGACGGATGACGAGCCGGTCGGCCCGTTTCCCGTATGCTTCTTGCACGATCCTGAGAGGATCCTCATGCAGAAAACAGCCGTGAAAGACTGAACCCGCCGCGACTTCCTGGATGTGGTAGTAGTCCTTGATATTGCCACTCTTGCGCGCCGTGTCGACGCTCTTTGGCATGCCGCATTCGGCGTCAAGGTTGAGGCGGCGGGCCAGCGGCCGATTGAGCCGGTTCCCATACCCCAGAAACAGTGTCGTTTTGAACGGCAAGGCGGCCAAGTGCCCACGGTAGTCGGGTGCTGAGGGCAAACACGGCGATCGGGAAGCCATGCCAAGTGCGGTGGCCGTGCCGAACGCCATAGCCGTGTCGGTCACTATGTCATTGAGAGTCGAAGTTCCGGAGGGTACGGCGAGCCCGTGCCATGCCCAGGGAGACAGTGCGGTCAGTCGAAACGGGAATATAGCTCCAGGCATTGTTTACGCCTTTTTCGGGTCAAAGTACTGCTCGAATAGATCGGCGATCCTCGGGGCTGCAGCTTCGTAGCGGGACCGTAGGTTAGGCTCGTCGCGCTCGAACGCGTCAATCAACTGTCGTTGGTAAGCGCACGCTTCATCCGAAGCGGAGTGGACTCGGTAGTGTTGCGACATCACGTTCTCAACAGCAGCTGTTAGGGTTTCCACCGAGTTGGACTTCGGCGGCAAATGCCGGAGCAACTCGTAAGGCGAAGAAATTGGTGCTTCTAGACGCGCAGCGAATATTCCGGCGATATGGGTACGCACGTTGATGCCGGTGACCGAGGTCTGACCACCGTAGGATCCGGCTAAACCGATGCTCAGCAGCAGGTGATCGAGCCCGATCGGAGGAAGTTGCCGACCGTTGCAGGATAGAATCTGGATCAGAAAGGTGCCGGGCCGCACGAAGTGCCTAGAGAACAAGTTTTCCGTATTTCTATGCTTCTCCGCGTCCCAGAGGGTTCCTGTCTCGTCTCCGCGATGGTGGAAGCTTTCCCCCACGGCGTCGCGGTACGCAACCGTGCTGAGCGCGTCCGAGTACTGCACCGTTGCCTTCACCGGTAGTACACGTGTACCCAACATGGCGGAGTCGCCGAAAACCAAGGTGTTCAAGTCGAACGCATTCCGAATCGGCATCCGGATGCCGACAGCAGTGCGGTTCTGTGGGAGTCGGCCGCCCACGTTCCATGCGCGCAGGACGAGCAATCCCCGGCCGCGCTCGCCGAATTTGAACTTGCTTGGGGTTGCCCGCACCCGGCGGACGCCGTCACGATCTTCGATGTCCGTAATTTCCTCTTCCGCGTTTCGGAACACGGTCGGAGCTATGATCTCGCGGACCAGAGCAAGGGCCACGTGCCCCGCATTGCGGCGCGACGGCATCAGATAGGTATTCCTGCCGTTCGCTGCGACCACCTCCTCCAAGAGATCTCTGTCGTTGAGGTACGGCTTGAACTTGTCGATCATTATCCTCTCCTTGTCATACTGTGGGTCCGTTCAACACCCTGGACTTGTCGCGATCCGGGTTGTCATCCCCTGTCTCATGAATACCGCGCTCTCGGTAGGTCTCCAGCAGGGCGAATCGGTAGATTTGTGCTGCCCGGCGCTGGTCCTGCGATGTCGGTTCTTTCGACCGAAAGACTTTGGTCCACACCTCGTCTGCGAAGTGAGTTGCGAACTCGATGCAAGCGTTACTGAGCGGAAGATCGTTGCGATGCTTCTTTGCAGCCGCATCTTTCTTCCTCGCGAGCTCCTCCTCAAGCGTTCCCGCCAATCCCAGGATCAGAGCCGTTCTGTCCTGACTCACCGACCGATCTGCGCCGGGATAGAACTCAAGTGCCGTCTTCCAACAGAGAAGCTGCTTGTTGGTCGAGTCCCGCGCACTGCGGCGCCTCTGGATACGACTCGCGAGCCAGGCCAGCCGAATCAATGGATCCTCACTGCCTTTCAGGTTCACTGGTCCACCTCCGATGTTTCTGATGAGCGCCAGGGCTCGCTCGCGTGTTTCTGTTTCGATAACGAACCAAGCATGATCCTGATCACCGACGCCCCTCCGGTCTACCGCCAACCCCCAAGCGACACAGAGTGCCCCGAGTCTGACGTTCGGATCAGGATCAGCAAGTTGTCTGGCCCACTCGATTCCCAGACCGGGCTTGTTTGCCAGGTATTCGAACAATTTCAGGCTGGAAAGCGCACCGGGAAGCTGTTCTATTCGTATGCTGTCGCCCCCGAGCATTCGCTCCAACCATGAGGGCAGTGCATCCGAATAAAAGATTGACGGGTGCCGGTGCGGCGACCCACGGAAGATATGGACAGGACGACCGACCCGCTGAATAGCATTGAGTGTCATGCGAAGTTGCGCCACTAGCTCGGCATCCTTGTTCGGCAGTGTCTCCAGACGCGCCAATCGAATCCGCTTTCTCTGGCAATCCAGTCCCTCATAGACGACGCCCTTCCTGACGTCTAGGCGATTGAGGTCATTCAACCCCATTGACACGTCGGCGTCTTCCTGTTGGAACGCAAGGCCCGCGAAGAGTCCGGTACTCATGGGCGACGAAATGAGTGGTGGCAGATCCCCGCTACCCTTGAATTCCTCTTGTGCCTTGTGGCGCAACTGCAACTCGGCCAAGCAGACTGGACACAGGTGGGTATCCCCCGACGGTGACGCCAGATGGTCGTTGCGGCCGTCGCGACCCGAGAACGCCGAAGCCTTGATGCCATGCGCCCGCGAGGCAGTCTTGACGTTGCGTGATGTTTCGACTGGCTCGTTACAAAGGATACAATGCTTGTTTCGTGCACCTACGTCGAACGGTTGCGCGGCAATCCCGGTCAAATACGCAGAAAAACGTGAGCACAGCGCGTCGAGAATATCGCTGGACACGTCTTCGATCTGTTCGGCGAGTCCAATACGGCCGTCCGCGCCCTCCAGCCAGAGTCCGATGAGACCTGAACGGTCCACGACACAATCCAGGAGTCTTTGAGCTTCGATTGGATCGTCTTCTGCCAGCCGCCACACTTCCGCGATTGTGCTCAATGCCAGCAAGATACGGCGCGCCCGCCCGTCTTTCGCAGGTGCTTTCGCCACGACCGTCGGTAGTTCCCTCCCTTTGACTGCAAGGAGATCTCGGAGTTCTTGTTCCCGCGTCTCGGCGTCGGGCGCTGCTTTTTTGCCCCTGAAGTCGGCATGGTTTAGCGTGATCGTTAAGAAGGCGAGCGCATGAGCGGGCTCCATGTCCAGGCGGTGAAAATCTCCTCCGGGATGTTCGAGAGCCGGCTTGACCGTGGCGCTCGGGCCCTCGTTGAGCGGGCTCCACGACGTGTTCATGCCCGCGACGTGAAAAAGATCGTCGATCTCCTGGCTGTGGGCCTGCGCAAATTGTCTAGGAAGCGCGAACAGGTTTACGAACCGTCGCCAGTCGTACGTACGCTGCATCACAGCACGACAGGCATCCCAATTAGCCGCGCCACCAACGAACTCGCATGCCAAGCGGTTGTTCACCGAAAAGCCAAGACCGTACGGTAGATCCTCTAGAAATGTGTCGAGAGCTTGCGTTTTGATCCGGTCTGCCTGCTCCTGGGGAATGATGCACAAGAACCTTCCATCGTGCACGATCTCGATCAAGGGAAGTCGGCCGGTGACCTCCCTGCACTTGGCGGACAACGCACGCTGAAAGCGGTCCAGAAGGAAAACATGCAAATGGTCATGGAATTCGACCTTCTCCCACTTCTTCAGGCTACGGTCTTTGAGTACGGGCCACTGATTGGCGTCGCGTAAGGACCCGACCACTCCGTCGACACCACCGTCGGGTCCCCGCTTGGTGAATTTCCCCTCCAGCTTGTCTGCCAATTCGATGTAGGCACATGTTGCGGCGATCCTTAGGTCATAGTCTGGAGCGGCAGCGCTTCCGGCTGCCTGGGTTCCCTCGACCTCCTCGATGTAGTTGAGCATCGCGGCCGGTGAGACGCGGATTTCTCGTTTCAGCAGGAAGTCGTCGATTCCATAGCGGTCCATCCGATCGGCCACGTCAGCCACCGTGATCTCTCCTCCCCGGGGCAACTCCAAATCCTTGTCGATGTCGTGGAGAAAGGCGATGCACACGACGGCGTGCGCCAATTGCTCAATCTGAGAGAGGTCCGATTCGCTCGACCAGGGACGAGGGGCATCTGACAGCCAGAACATGAGTGCACCACGAGCCACTGACAGCAGGTGATCCAACAGGCTGATGTTGTCGTTTTCCGCCCACCGCTCTTCAAGAACCGGATCACTCGACCAACCGCCCTTGCCACTGGTTGCCACCAAGCGAACGGGCCGGCCATCGATTCTCTTGGCGGAGGTTTTTGGCGGAGGGCCAATGCGGTCGTTGGAAACACGCGCGATAACGCACTCTTCCAGGAACGCCCCGTACACTTCGACGGCTGTCAGATGGGCGAAATCCTGGGACGGAATGCTCATGCGCGTTTTCCTGCGTATCCGATGCAACCGAATCCGTAGCGGTTCTTCTCACCGATTCCCAGCGCCCAGGCCACGCGCAGATCTTCTATTGGACCGCTGATGAACAGCGGGCACATCATTCCGATCACGAATGCGGGCTTATGACCGCTGACGGCGCGCGTTCGGACTAAGGTAGAGTGATTCGGATTAGCCCGCAGGTAGAGTCTGTCAGGCTCGATCCTTAAGCGCACCTGTCGGCCGGTCAGATGCGAAAGGCGAAAGTTCGCGGCCTCTTCCACGTCTTTTCCGGCGTTCATCAGGTTATCGTGCCAACGTCCTTTCTTGCCACGCACGGAAATAGCCAATGGCGAAAGCATGATCGCGGGGAGCATAGCCGTTTCCCCGGGCCGAGCGACGACTGGAAGTTCTTCGACGGCAACATCCCAGGTCGAGAGGTCCACTACATCGCCATTGGCCGATGTCTTGCGAACGGTCTCGGGAAGTAGACGAGCTAGTATTGGCTCCAGCCTTTTCCCCACCGCTCCGATCGCCAGAGACTTCATAAGAAATCCCCGGGATGTGGCCAGGCCAACCGCTCCGAACGACCAGTTACCGGCATTGGGACCGACGACGTGCTTCCCGCGCGCCCCGCACGCTGTCCAAGCGTTCACGAGTGCCCCATGTAGACTGTCGAGATAGCGAAACCTCAAACGTACGCCTCGCGGTGCCGTAAGTCTCACCCGCATTCACCTTCCTCCCGAAGTGCCAATACAATCGCAGTTTAGTAATAATCACTAACGAGGTTCAACTTGCAAAATTTGCAGGGTAGATGCAATATTGGATTTGTGGCAGTCGTTCGCGATATTGCACGCCGCTATGCCGAAACCATGCTGTACTGGCGTGGTCATCTGCGAGCGGCCGAGGTCGCGGCATTCCTAGGCGTCTCGGAGCGCACGGCTCGCAGCCTGATTTCCGACTGGCGCACTTTGGGGATCTTGCCTCGTTACCGTCCAACCGCTGAGCGACGTCTCGTGCCAGCGGAACAATTTGATCCGGGTCCAGTTGTAACGGATCCCGCAGTCACCTACGCCATGCTCATGCTTGCCGATCAATTCCCCGGAAACCCGTTTTCCCGTACTTCACCTAACGGAGGCGCGCACGATCTGTCCATCTCGGCGACAGTTTCGACACGGGCGAGTCGTGAACTTCTAGCTGCCTGTCTTGATCGCGAAGCTGCCCATTTGATCTATGCCTCGAAAACAGGGGTCCAGGAGTTCACCTTCTCCCCGTCAGCCATCGTTCGTGCTCGGGGAAGGCATCATTTTCGGGGTTTCCGAGAAGATGGCCGAGACAGGTTAGGCAACCGGGTGGACGACCGGTATGTCGATTTAGTTCCTGCCCGTGCGATCGAAGCCTGGCGGGCCGTGGGGACACGCTACGTGGGAATCAAAGGTGACGAGAGTTGGAAGATGATCGAAAAGCGACGACTCTTCCTGTCGCCCGAACTGTCCAAGGAGGAAAGACTTTCCTATGAGCACGAATACGGCATAGCTGATCGCGGTGTGCTCGTTGTTCGGACACGCCGAGCACTCATGCGTTACGTGTTGCAGGAGCTGTCGGAGCGCCGATGCTGGCGTCGCGACGGATCGTCGGTTCCAATCTGGATGATTTCGCATTCGGCCTCCGATAAGACACAGGTGTCGTAGGTTGATTCTGACTCACCACAATCCCGTTAAGTGGAGTTGACTCGTCATTGTGGGCACTTCCGACCGCCAATTTCGCGTCGCGTAGAGAGACCGACCCGCCGTTGTCGTCAGCTTCTTCGCCTTCCGTCAAGTTGCCGGTGCGGTCTTCGGATCCCCGCTCTTCGTAGGCTTCTTTCCTGCCTGGCCCAGTGCCACGTACCCGTCGATGCCCCGCGTCTCCATTTCCGCCAGATCTCGCTCGTTCCCGTAATTCGTATCCGTTAGCACCACCGCCCTGTACTCTCTCATCATGGTCGGGTGCTTTTTCTGCGGCACCGCGTCCTAGCAGGTGGCAACCGAGCCGCGCTCCAAAGGAAAGAGTAAGTTGCGGTTGCGCTGCTATTCCCAATCGCCTCTTGCATCACGCTGGAGTGCGCGAGCGAGCGTTTGGTCTCCCTCTCCTCGCCGGATCGAGCGCTCGACGAGATCCACCTTTCGACCCAGATCGGCGAGTCCGACGGACCGCGCCGCCCCGTAGAAGATGGCGGCGACGGCCGCCAGAGCCAGTCCCACGTGCACGGCGATGCTCCCGCCGTACTCGGCCAGGATCACCCTCCAGTACGGCGCGAGATAGTTGAGCCGGGAACCAACCAGCAGAATCGCCACCCCTGTTACGGAGACGGTCAAGCCGACGCTGACTCTCCAGGCTTGCATCTTCTCCTACAGATCGAAGGCGGCCCGGTCCTTCTGGGCGGGGCCTCTGGTGCCGTCGTTTCCTTCGCCCTGCCCACCACTGAGCGCCCGGAGCACCCGTGCCTTGGCCGAGCCCGTGGCGTGGATCGCGAACCCCGCGGCGGACTTCGCGAGAATGGCCTTGTCCCGGTATTGGTTGGAAGCGACTTCGACATTGACCCTTCCGGTGCGCCCGTGGTGGTCCGTGTACTCGATCTGGGCATCCGGATAGAGCACCCGTCCTTGCTCATCGATGGGCAGGCCCAGTTCCTCAGCAAACCTTCGCCGCGTTGAGTCAGCTGCCTCTTTGCCCTCCTGCACTCGTGCCCTCTCGCTACGTCGAGCGACGGCGCTCTTGAGTTCCGAGTCGATACGGATGCGCCTGACGGTGGCCCCTTGACCGGCCAGCCGCCGCCGCTCCACCCCACAGGCCCGGTAGACTTCAGTGTCGTGGCTGAGTTCGGAACGCTTCACCAACCCGGACCAGGTTCGCTGGTTCGGGTCAAGGCCCCGGTTGACGGCGGCCCGACGGGCCTGTTTGGCGCCTTTCCGGGTCAGCGTCAACACCTTGAAGGTCCCACCCTTCGGCCCCCTGGCCTTGTGCTCGCGCATCAGTCCGGCACGGATCCAGCGATTCACGGCTCGCCGGGCCGTGAACGGGTGACCGCCGAAGCGGGCTTCGGCCAGGTCCCGAAAGGAGACGCTGCGGTAGACGCCGACATCCGCCAGCGCCCGCTCGGACCGCTCTCGAAAGGACACCCGCTCGCCACGGGCGCGCGGGTCATACTCCCGGCGGTGGCCGTCCCTGAGACGAGCCGGGTGGCGAGTCGCGGCGTTTCGTACCCGGACTCTATTGAGTGTCCGCTCAAGCATCGTTCAGCGCCTCCCGCTTCGATTACCGGCTCGGGCTGATGTTGCGGGACGGAACGGGAACGGTCCTCGCCTGCCGGACGGCGACCGTGAAGGACTGGTCCTGGTCTTGTTGTCGAGCAGGGTCCGTCGGGGTCGGGGAAGCGACGTCCTTCGCGGCTTCCGGCTCTCTTTCCGCTTCACGCTGCCGGGTGTGCTCCAGGATGTAGTCGGAGATCTTCTGCGCGTCGGCCGCCGCCCGGCGGATCTCCCGGGGGTCCTTCTCCAGGACCTCGACCCAGCTTTCCACGTAGGCCGCTCCCCGGCTGGGATCGTGACCGACCCCGATCCGCTCGCCCGTCATCATGGCGCTGATCTCCGCGCGCAGCTCCTCCCGGGCATAGATCTGGGAGCCGAACCCGGCCTCGACGCCTTTGATCAACGACTCGCGGTTCATGCGCTCCGGGTGTCCGGTGGCGTGTCCCACCTCGTGCAGCGCCGTCTGGTAGTACTGGTTGGCCGACGGAAACTGCTTCCACTTCGGCAGGACGATGTCGTCGGTCTTGAGCCGGTAGTAGGCCCGGTCCCCCTCGACGTGGCGGATGTCCACGCCGCATTCCTTCAGGACCTTGTCGGCCTCAAGATGGGCGTCCCAGATCGCCTTCTCGGTCGGTTCGGGGGGCGCCGGAAGCCGGTTGGCCTGCTCGGCGTTGAACACCGTGTAGCGCTTGATCCAGGGCTTGGGCAGGCGTTCGTACCGGTAGACTTGCCGGTTGTTCTCGTCGGTGACGGGACGCCCTTGCGGGTCCTTGACGGCGACGCGCCGGTGGTCTTGGTAGGAGAGGATCCGGGTGCCGCGTTCGCCCTTTCGCACGTGGCCCCCTTGAAGCTGGATCTGCCGGTAGGTCCCCCAGCGCGTGTCCGAGTAGCCGCGTTCCTCGGCCACCACGGCCAGGTGCAGGCTGTTGCCGCCGGCGTAGGGACGGTCGGTGTGGAGGTTGTGCGGCAGGACGCGCTCGCCCGGTTTCCAGGGCTTTTGCCAGGGCGCGACGCCCCGCTTGATCTGATCGATGATCCGGTCGGCGAATTGCCGGTGATATTCCTCGGCCGTCGTATTCTTCTTACTCATCGGTTTCAGCCTCCCGCTGGGCTTGCCGGATCTGGTCCTCGCTGCCCACGTCTTCCGGGAAGATGCCGTATTCACGGGCCAACTCGGCCGGGACTTCCAGGGTCTCGTCCCCGTCCCGGGCGAGCTCCCGGTCGAACTCCTCCAGCGTCTTCACCCGTATTACGTTCTCGTTGTCCGTCATCGCGTCACCTCCAGTCTTGTTTCGTAAGTTCCGAATAATTAGTAAGAGCGTTCACCGCCGCACCAAGAGGGTCACCAACGCGCCGATGGCAACCCCGTAAAAGAACACGACAATGACCTCCTCACTCATGATTCCTCCCAGATCGGTGTGGTGAGCCAGCGGTTCTCGCCCGGCTCGTAGTCATTGACGAACAAGGCCTCCTCGACGAATCGCCGGCCGTCTCGTCGCGTCATGTGAATGACCATGGCGATGCCGTCCACCACGGAGCGGCAGGTCACGTCCCAGGGGATCTCCCCGCCGGCCTGCATGGCGCAACTGGCCAGGCGCGACAGGGCCGACGTGGCGTTGTTGGCGTGCACGGTCGAGAGCGATCCTCCGTGACCGGTGTTGAGGGCTTGCAGCAGATCGGCCGCCTCGCCGCCTCTCACCTCTCCGACGACGATGTGATCCGGACGGTGGCGCAGGGCGTGCCGGACCAGATCCCGGATCGTGACGGCGTCTTCCTCCAGTTGGCCCGCCTCGAAGCGGAGACAGTTGGAGCGGTCGATGCGAAGCTCCAGGGTGTCCTCGATGGCGACGATCCGTTCCTCACGAGGCAGCAACTCGACCAGTGCATTGAGCAGGGTGGTCTTGCCCGAGCCGGTGCCCCCGGACACGAGGATGTTTCGCCGGCTGCGCAGCACGTACTGGGCAGACCTGAAGACCTTCCCGGGCAGAGCGCCCTGCCGAACCAGATCCTGGGCGGAGAACGCCCGTCCACCGAAACGGCGCACCGTGATGGCCACCTCGGGACTGGCAGGGGGCACGCAGATGGCGACGCGGGACCCGTCGGCGAGGCGCGCATCGATGATGGGACTCACGGCCGGATCGAGTCCCAGCGGCCGAGCGATGTGGATGGCCGCCCGCTGAAGTGTCGAAGCGTCCAGGGAAGGCGCCTCGTGGGGAGAGAGCCGGCCGGCCTTCTCGATCCAGACGTTTCCGGGACCGTTGATCATCAGCTCGGAGACCTCCATGTCGTCCAGGATGCTCTCCAGTCCGGGAAAGAAGGGCTTGAGATGCTCGATGGCGCTGGCCCGGTTCATATCCGGCCCTCCTCGCGCATCCGCCAGTAACCGGTCTCCTTGGGCAGGTAATAGGGCTTGAGGTAGACCCGCCGTGCGGGCAGGGACTGGGCGCCGTCGTACGGCAGGCAGATGGCCTGGTAGTTGGCGAGCAGCGAGAAGTCCCGGGGTTGGAACACGGGCTCCCGGACCTGGCGGAAGGACTTGCTGGCGCCGATGCTGCCCCGGCCTCCCCCGGCCCGGGCCGAGAGCAGCGAGACTTCGGGCCGGGAGGTGTTCTCGGTGAACGTGTAGGAGGGTTTCATCCGGGGTACGGTTCCGCACAGTTCCGAGGCGATCCGGGCCGAGGCGTCGTCGGAAAGCGAGAGAAAGATCCGGGTACGAAGCGTCTGGATCAGGGTGCGCCAGCCCTCCGATCCCCCCAGGACCGAGCGCAGCGACGAGATGGACTGGGTGGCCAGGATGGGGATGCAGCGGCACTGCCGGCTCAGGGCGAAGGACTTTTCGTCTCCGGAAGGGTCGTCCTCGCCGACCGATGCGAAGGCCTGGTATTCGTCGCAGATGAAGACGGCCGGCCGGTAGTAGGCACCGGGACGGCGCGCCATCTGGGCGGGCCGGCGCAGGAGCGCCTGCATCCAGGCGTTCTTGAGGAGCACCCCGACGGCGCGCGACAGGGCCGGATTGGCGCCGGCGGGCATGTTCAGGGCCAGGACCTTGCCCGATTCGATGAGATCGCCCAAGGGAGGCAGGCGGCGGCGAATGGGGCTGGCCGGGACATCCGGGACGGCTTCCCCGTCTTCCTCGGCCCCCGATTTCTCCTTTGGAACCGGTGAACGGGTCCGGGCCTTGGGCGGGGGCGGGCAGAAGATGGCGGCCACCTCGGGCAGATCGAACAGCGAGAGGAACACGGAGATGCCCTCGACGATGGTGGTGCGCACCTTGGCGTCCAGCGCCACCCAGTCGTTTCGATACCAGCGGCCGATGGCCTCGACCCGCTCGCGCAGTTCGGCTCCGGGGCGGTCCTTGGCCCATTCCGTCTGAACGGTGACGCCGGTCTCGGCCAGGCGGTCCCTCAGCGCCGGATCCAGGGCGCAGGTGGCCTGCCCCGCCTCCTGGTCGAGGTCCCAGTCCCACTCGGTCAACCGGTCCCTGTGGGCAAACAGGTCCTCGGCGGAGATGGTCGCCTGCGCCTCGCAGACCCGGGCCGCCAAGCGTTCCGCTTCCCCGATCTTGGACGCGAACAGTTCGGCGTCGATGGTGCACCGGTAGACGTCTTGCAGCGTGACCCACCGTCCGGGCAGGATCCGGTGCAGGTCGATGATCCAGCGCACCAGGTTGGTGTAGGCCTGTTGCCAGAACGGTTCCTTGCTCTTGCCGAAGAGTTGGTTGAGCAGGGTCGAGATCGTGTAGGCGAGCGAGTAGGAGTCCAGGGCAGGATCATCCAGCGGGTTCCACTGCACGGGACTCTCCAGACCGATCTCCAGGTAGTCCTCGCCCCGCCCGGCCTCGTCGAGGATCCGGCGCACGTCGTGGCAGAAATCGCCCTTGACCTCCAGCACCAGGCCGGCGGCCCGGCGCTGTGTCCGGTCCGCCTGCCAGGACAGGATCTGCATCGCGAAGGGATGCATACAGGCGGATGTCTTGCCGCTCCCGACGGCCCCGAAGATCAGGACGCCGGTATAGAGGCCCCGCTCGGGAATGACCAGCCACGAAGGATCGGCGGTCTCCCGCGCTTCCACCGGATGGTGCACTTCGCCCACCACGACGGACGGCGCCTCGTCCTCGGGGGAGATCGGCCAGTCGGGCAGGTACCCTCGTATTTCTCCAACACCGGGCTGCGGCTCGAACCAGACGCGCCAGACGGAAAGCGAGACCAGTCCGGCGAGCAGGCCGGCGGCGCCGGGGGCGCCGTAGTGCCAGGCTTCGATCACGGCGTGCAGCATGGGGTCGTGATAGGCGATCAGGTCCAGCACGGGGTTGTCTCCGGGCCGGGGAAAGGGGTCGTACCGGGTCCGCCAGATCACCGCTGTCGTACCGGCCAGAATGAGCACAACGTGACGCCACCTCATCGAGTCTCTCTCCAGCGCGTCAGCGCGGCATTCGTGGGACATTTCCTGGTACGGGCCTTCCTGCAAGGATATTTGGGATGGGAGCGACCTCCCCGGCGGGGGGGGGGGGGCCGGGTTTTTTGGGCCCCCCCCCCCCCCCCCCCCCCGGGCGCCGCAAAGGGGGGGGGGGGCCCACCCCCACCCCCCAACCCCCCACGC